>CALRKC020000261.1:0-4571 GCA_943367895.1 Erythrobacter sanguineus
GGTCTTAAACGAGTATTGCGAATTGTCCAATACTTTACTTTGTGTAGTAAGCCTGCCGTTTCCTTCTTTCAGGGAACCTTTCCAGACTGCTGTTGCGTTACGTTTCATAAGTTTTTTTTTAAGTTAGCCTAAATTTACGCTTAATCCCCAGAATAATTGCCAGAGGTTTTAAAAATTAACACAAACAAAACAATTATCTTTTTCGGTACAATTTCATATCCAGAAAGAAGGTAGCGCCTTTTTTATCTCCCCCGCTCTCCGCATAAAACATTCCGTCCGCCTTTTTGATGATTTGCCGCGAAAGATAAAGACTCATACCACTCGATTTGCCTTCGCTTAACGAACGCGTCATATTGGACAGGTTGAAAAGCTCCTGCCCGCTTTTGCCTTCAAATCCGGCGCCATGATCGGAAACCGCTATCTTAACGTGCGAATGTTCCCTGTAAATACTGACTGTAACCGTTTCGCCTTCGGGAGAGAACCTAATCGCGTTGTCTACAAGGTTCTTCAAAACCAACAATAAGGATTCACTGTCGATTCGCAGATAGGTTTCAATAATCTTGACGTCGGTGACCAGGTTAATCCGTTTTTCCTCAAGTTTTTCAGCGAAATGCTTCTTAAGCAACTTAACAATTTCATCAAACTTGATGCTCCGTACCTTAAACACTTTTTTCGAAAGCGCTTCCTCTTCATTTAAGATCGAAATGTAGGTTTCCAAAAAGTCTTTTTGCCTTTCGGCAGATTCGATAATCGTATTTGCTTCCGCAACAATATTTGCTGAAGGCTGCGTGGCGATGATTTTTTGTGCTGCAGACAGTGGAATTTCGGCGAAGGTCTTCATATCATTGGAAAGCAATCCCGCCAAATCCTGTTTCTGCTGCAAAAGGTTTTCATTGGTCCTGATACTGCCCTGAATATTACTCATTAAAAGTCCGGCAGCATCGGTAAAGTCTGTAGGTAAACTTGGCACAATCCGTGAAGTCCTGTAATTCTCCAAAGCCTTGGAAGCAGTTTCGATAGGATAAATGAGGCGTTTCAGTAAAATCAACGTGAGCAATGTTGCCAGCAAAGTCATCCCTAAAGTGATCGAAAAAACAGAAACGGGTGAAATGCTGTTTTCATAAAAAAGCAGGAAAAATATCAGTCCGATTAGTGGGATATGGATTCCCAGAAAGGCGATAAAAAGGAATTTACGGGCGTAGTCATTTTTTAAAAAACCTACTTTTGACAAGGTAGCGTACAATTTCATACGTGCGGTGTTTAATTATTGATACCAATAATTACGAAATCGTTTTAGCATTGGTTTTCAAATATAATATTATTACAACATGAATGACAAATTATTTAAACGATTGAAAAAATTGTCGATCAGGCGGGAATTTGATATGTTTCAGTCTTTTAATTTTTTAAATCTGCCAATCTGCTGAAGTTCCTATTTTTTACCCTTGGCTTTTTTAATTTTAAGCTTACTTTTGCAGCATGGCAAAAAAGACAGACAAAATCATTTTTGAAAATATTGAAGTTCTTGACGCAGGCGCAAAAGGCGTTTCAGTAGCGAAAGCCCCTGATGGCAAAGTAATCTTCATACCGAATGTAGTTCCGGGCGACACCGTTGATGTGCAGACCTTTAAAAAAAGGAAGGCGTATTACGAAGGCAAAGCCATCCGTTTTCATTCTTATTCAACATATCGTGTAGCGCCAAAGTGCCAGCATTTTGGTGTTTGTGGCGGCTGCAAGTGGCAGAACATGAATTACAGTCAGCAATTGCATTACAAACACAACGAGGTAAAAAATCACCTGCAGCGAATCGGTAAAATTGCACTGCCGGAGTTCGAAGACATCCTGGGTTCGCAAAAGCAATTCTTTTACAGGAACAAAATGGAATTCGGATTTTCAAATTCAAGGTGGCTGACCGAAAAGGAAATCGGGACCTCAGATGAAATTGACAGCAGGAATGCGCTGGGTTTCCATATTCCAAGAATGTGGGATAAGATCCTGGACATCACGGAATGCCATCTGCAGGAAGATCCTTCAAACCAGATTCGGAACGAAATCAGAAAATTTGCCATTGAGAATGAACTTGAATTCTTTGACCCAAGAAACCACGAGGGACTATTGCGCACGCTGATGATCCGGACGGCATCCACGGGTGAGATCATGGTCTTGATCCAGTTTTTCAAGGAAAATAAACAACAACGTGAACTATTGCTCGATTTCCTTTCAGAGAAATTCCCGCAGATAACTTCCCTGCAATACGTCATCAACGGTAAACCGAACGATACTATTTACGATCAGAAAGTCATTTTATATAAAGGAAGGGACTTCATTTTTGAAGAAATGGAAGGACTGAAATTCAGCATCAACGCCAAATCATTTTACCAGACCAATTCCGCACAGGCTTATGAATTGTATAAAATAACACGGGAATTTGCGGGATTAACAGGCAATGAAATCGTATATGATTTATATACGGGAACCGGAACTATTGCGCAGTTTGTATCGAAAAAAGCAAAGAAAGTAATCGGTGTGGAAGCCGTTCCCGAAGCGATTGCGGATGCTAAGGAAAACGCAAGGCGCAACGAGATTACGAACTGTGATTTCTTCGTCGGGGATATGAAGGTGGTTTTTAACGAAGCATTTATCGCTGCAAACGGACATCCTGATGTCATCATTACCGATCCGCCAAGAGACGGCATGCATAAGGATGTTATTGAGCAGATCCTTAAGATTGCGCCGGAGAAAGTGGTTTATGTCAGCTGTAATTCGGCCACACAGGCGCGTGATCTTGCCCTGATGGACGAGAAATACAAAGTAACGCGGGTACGTCCGGTAGATATGTTTCCGCAAACACATCATGTCGAAAATGTTGTACTTTTAGAAAAAAGATAATTACCTGTTTTGGGTTTTAAAATACTATGAAAAAATATTTTCTGATTCTTTTAGCCGTCATTGGTCTTTCGGGTTGCGAAAAAGACGACATCTGCGATTCTTCAACACCAACTACCCCGAGGCTTGTCATTGAATTTTACGACTTCAATAATCCGGCTGTACTTAAACCGGTTACGGATCTTAAAGTAATGGGAACCGGTGCCGCTGAACCCATCGTATTCAATGATGCCCTTGAAGAGGATAACGAGGAACGCTATCTCGCAAACGCCAACAAGATTATGCTTCCGCTTAAAATAAATGATGATACAGCGGAATATACGCTGACATTGAATTCAGGTAATGATGTGCTGGACGTGGCTGATGTGATCAAACTGAATTATACCAGAACGAGTGAATATGTGTCGCGTGCCTGTGGTTTTAAGACGCTCTTTAGGCTGAATCCCGATGTAAACGACAACACCTCACCGTTAATCATTAACGGAAATCCTGCTGCAAATGCCGGAAACTGGATCAGGAACGTAGAGATTGTAAAATCAAATCTGGAAACCGAAAATGAAACACACGTTAAGATCTATTTTTAGTATTGGGTTCTTGTGCATCAGTTTGATGCTGCAGGCTCAGGAAACGAAAAAAGATTCGGTAAAGCCGAAAAAGGAACGGTACGGTGTTCGCATTGGTGCCGATCTTTTCAAACTATCCCGTTCTTTTTATGATGCCGATTATAAAGGCATTGAATTTGTTGGGGATTATCGTTTAACACGCAAATATTATCTGGCGGCGGAAGTCGGAAATGAAAACAAAACCACTGATGAAGACCAGCTTAATTTTACTACAAAGGGAAGCTACCTCCGGTTTGGCTTTGATTATAATATGCATGAAAACTGGCTCGACCTGGAGAACATGATTTATGTCGGACTCCGTTATGGCATCAGTACGTTCAGTCAGGAATTAAACAGCTACCGGGTTTATAATCCGAATCCGTATTTCAATGAATCGTCAGAAATCGCGGTTGGTGAAAAATACAGCGGACTATCAGCCCAATGGATTGAAGCCGTTGTTGGAATGCGCACGCAGGTATTTAAGAATACCTTCGTCGGCTTCAGTATTCGTTTGAGTACTTTGGTAGCCAATAAAAAACCATCCGGCTTTGACAACCTGTATATACCGGGGTTCAACCGTACCTATGACGGTGATTTCGGTTTTGGCTTCAACTATACCGTTTCGTATTTTTTACCTTTGTATAAGAAACAGGTGAAAATGGATGAGAAAAAATCCGCTAATGAGAAAAAGAAATAATGTGCAGATTACTGTCAAGATAAACTTTACACAATCATAGCATTTCTGATTTCCAATTATCTGATTTCCTTTACTCCTTTCACAAAAATCCATTTCATAAACACTTTCTCCCCCGCACTGGTTTTTACGGCCTGGAATTTTGGTGCCAATAAACTTGCGACTACCGCTGCGGTTAAAGGCTTCAGCCAGCTCGTCAGGTGTGTAAAACTAACGATGAGAAAGTACATTAAGATGTAAAGTGCCGCAAAACAGGCAAAGTTATAAACTAAGGCTTTTGTACTGGGTTTCATATTTCATTTTGTTTAGTGTCTGACATCCCGGGATTGAATTTCGCCCGGCGGCTGCCTTCATACATCTCATATTTGACGAGTCGTGCTTCGAGGCTG
>CALRKC020000262.1:0-4566 GCA_943367895.1 Erythrobacter sanguineus
GATCCAAAAACGATAAATATCGGTATCATGATAATTGCCATTTGCTTAACATAGAATACAATCACGAGCAGTATCGTCAGCGGGATGATCGTCAGTAATGATGCAAAGAAAAAGACAAACATTCTTCCTACCGCGCTTTTGAGTCCCTGCCAGATTTCCCTGCTGGAAAAATCATTGTTGCGGCGTTGCTCCAGAAGTCCGAAATAGATGACGGTGTAGGTCACGCTTACAAGCGATAATAACACAATTAACAGCATCATTATGACAAAGGCGCTCCCAATCATCATAAACGACTCACCGCTGTATTCTCCTTGTGGGCGTCCGTTTTCTGCAGACTCCAGTTTGGCAAGTGTGTTGGAAATAAAACTGTTTGACAGTAAAAAGATTATAGCAGACAAAATTAACAGGAATACCCCGTTAACCTTGAAATAATTCCCGAAGTAATGCTTCCCGTAAGTCCTCAGGAAAGTAATCGTATCGGAAATATAATCCCCGAAATTCCTTTTTTTATAGAGATCAAATTGCGGCATCGCGGTATACTTTTTTGTTTACAATTGCAGGATAAATCAGAAAGTAAAATGAAATCAGTGACAGGGTAAAAAGTATAATGAACACGCTCAGCCAATGCGGCATATCTATGGAATACCGTGTGATAAAACCTTCCAGGAAACCAGCCGCTATCGTAAAAGGAATGGTCGCGAGAAAAATTTTCAGGCTCACTTTAAAACCTATGGTCAGTGAATTCAGCCTTGAATAGGTCCTAGGAAACAATATAGAGGCGCCAAGGATAAATCCGGCGGCCGTTTCTACCACGATCGCGAATATCTCCATCGAACCATGAATCCAGATACCCCGTACGCTTTCCCAAAATACACCATGCTGATAAAAGAAATACTGGAATGAACCCAACATTATACCATTGTTAAGCGCCACATAAAACGTACCAAATCCTCCGAGTATACCGGAAACGAAGCAAATGGCGCCTACTTTCAGGTTATTTATCGTAATCCCCACAAAACTTCCCAGGTGGCTGCCGCTTTTATAGATGGCGACCGGATTCCCTTCCTGGATATTCTGTAAAGTAGTATTCACATAAGCATCGCCGAGTATCAATCGGCAAAATGTGTCATCATACATGGCTGACAAAGCGCCAATACCAACCGTCAGGAAAAAGAATATGAACGAGAAAAGCAGGTAACGACGGTATTCATAAACAATAAGCGGTACTTCAGTCTTAAAGAAATAGACCAGCCTGTTGGTTTCCTGGCGCTTGGTCTTATAAATCTTCTGGTAAATCGTTGCAGCCAGGTGGTTCAGGTAAACCACCGTTTTACTTTTCGGGTAATAAGTCTGCGCATACGAGAGGTCATTCACGAGGTGAATATAAAGACTCGCAATCTCATCAGGATTTTTCTTAGTTTTGCCAAAAATGACCTGTTCAAATTAAAGCCATTTTTCTTTATTTTGCTTGATAAACGCAATTTCTCTCATCGCTGGCTAAAATAGAAAATATGACCCAATTATCAATTACCACAACCCAAAATGTTAATATTAATTTTACCGCGGCTTCTTTAGGGGTGCGTATTTTGGCGTTGCTGGCAGATGTGCTGATTCAGATCGCCTATCTGATCTTTATTTATTGGTTTATTTTCGATATCCTGGAGTTCAAATATGCCATCCGGGACTGGGATTACTGGTCAATGATAGCCCTTCAGATGGTGTTGAACCTGCCGGTGATGTTTTATACGCTTACCTTGGAAAGTATCTTCGACGGGCAGACAATCGGGAAAAGACTGCTTAAAATCAAGGTGGTAAAAATTGACGGCTACCAGGCCGACTTTGGAGACTACCTGATCCGTTGGCTGCTGCGCATCATAGACCTTTTTCTTGCGTTTGGGCTGATCGGGCTGATAACGTCACTGGTGACTAAAAACACACAGCGATTGGGTGATTTGGCGGCAGGCACGGCGGTGATTACCTTAAAAAATAATATCTCTATCGACCATACCATTCTTCAGGAAATTGATTCACAGTATGTCCCTACTTACCCTGCCGTAATCCAACTGACCGACAACGACATCCGGATCATCAAGGAAACCTATAATGTGGCCGTGAAGGACCGCGATTACAACATCTTTACCAAACTGCGCGCCAAGATCGAAGAGGTCACGGGAATCAGGAACCAATCCGGCAGCGATGAGGTTTTTATCAGTATCATCCTGAAGGATTACAACTACTATACCCAAAAAATGTAATGGACGTTTCAATGTTTTACCTGCTGGACATCATCGGGACGATGGCTTTTGCTGTTTCCGGCGCGTTGACGGCGATGAATAAAAAACTGGACCCTTTCGGGGTTTTTATTATTGCATTTGTTACCGCGGTCGGCGGCGGAACACTTCGTGATATTATGATTGGCCGCACGCCCGTCGGCTGGATGCTCGATCTCAATTATGTGTATTTCATTATAGCCGGCTTTTTTCTCGCTGTAATTTTCAGGAAAAAACTCGACCGCCTCCGAGTTTCATTGTTCCTGTTCGATACCATTGGTCTGGGTGTATTTACGCTTATCGGACTCGAAAAAGGAATCAGTATCGGGCTGCATCCGATGATCTGCATTGCGCTCGGGACCATATCCGCTAGCTTCGGCGGCGTCATCAGGGATATTTTGTGCAACGAGATTCCGGTGATTTTCCGGCGGGAGATATATGCCACTATCTGCATTATCGGCGGTACTTTTTTCTTTGCTATAAAAAATACAGGTTTGGATAAAGACCTTGTTTACCTCATTACCTCACTGGTTATTATTATCCTGAGGCTTATGGCTGTTAAATTCCGATGGTATCTGCCGGCTTTGGAGCGCAAGTGATTCGGTTGTTTTATTTGCAGCTTATCCGGCTGTCCGCTGTATCTTTCCCTGCTTAAAGAAAGCAGGAAAAGGATGCCGCTTCCATCCGGGCTGGGAATGGTCCCCAAATCAGCGTTTGAGGTAGACAAACCCGGTCAATGGCTGCGGGTAATCCGGATCATTCAGTTCCAGGATGTAAAAATATGTTCCGCAGGGCAGTTCGCTGCCAAACATGCGAAATCCTTCTGATGCCGTTCCATCCCAGTCTTCGTTGTTGTTATTGCCGGTCCAGACCAATTTGCCCCAACGGTTGAAGATCGACAGCTTAAATTTCAGGAAAATATCCCTTAAGCCATCAATCAGGAAAGAGTCATAAAAATCATTGGGGAAGGGCTCTACCAGATTGTAAATTTTGGGTGGGCAGTTGCGGGTCAGTAAATTAAATGAAGTCACACTGAAACAGCTTGCATTACTGATTCTTATAAAAATCCGGTCCGGCGCGATGGTCTCAAAATTGTCGGTGATATTAATCGCATTGGTATTGGCGAACGCGTCTTCTTCTGTATTGAAAAAAGCCACGTCATCGGCCGGATTCACTTTTACGGCATCAGCATAATCTGAAAAGTCAAAAGTGCCTCTTCCCATTCCTTCATTACAGGCAATGAGGTCGGTCAGCAAATTAAAGTCCGGCGAAACATCCATCGAAAATGCAATTTCATCGAAGTTGTTATTTTCATTAATCTCCAGTACGGTGCCGGTTTCATCCGGATTGCTGTCGACCACAAAACGCAGCGTAAAATCATTAGGGATTTCCGCCGGGATCTCAAGCACAATCGTGCCGCTCTCACTGCCATTTATGGGGATTTCCGTGGTCGTTTGCGCAGCCCCGACGAAAATACCATCTGCGAAAATCGCAATGGGAACATTGGCCGGCAGGGGATCGGTGCTCTCCGGATTCGATACGGTATAATTTACGGTGACAAACCTCGAATCACAGGACTTCACAAAATCCTCAATGACAATCACCGCATCGGGGAGCTGGCTGTTGAGTTTCGTAACAATAGCATTGACCATCACAAAATCCTGACTCGAAGTCAACTGTATCAATGCACTGGTGTCGCCAATATTGATATTGTTCTGGATATTGTAGACATCAAGATCCATGTTAAAAAGCTGGTCAGAATTGGTGAAACTGTTCGTCCCATTGAACGCATTGTCAGAGGGATTCAGGTCGTTGCTGAGCAGGTTTCCATTGATGCGCAGTGATTCGTTGTTCGAAATGTTCTTGTCACCTTCCCAGGCCAGGAAACCAATTTTCGCATCGTTGTTGTCAATCACATTCAGGCTGCTCAGCGTGATGTTGATGGCGCTTGGCACAGACTGCATTCCGTCATATACATTAAGCTGATTTAGAGGAAGCGCCGCATTTTCATACACGATAATAATTGCCCAGCCGCCGAAATTTCCGCCGGTAGGACAGTAAGGGTCAATGATTGCCGTCAGGTCCAGCCCCGAAAAGTTATAATCCGCATTGCCTGTCGCAATCACCAGATCTGTAATGTCAGTAAAAGCACTGAAACACGGAAAACCGGCACTGTTGGTGATGCTGAACGTACGTTCAGCCAAAATGGTCTGTGTATTCAGCGTAACTTCAAAATCTCCTGTACCTGAACCGGCCCAATACAGATAGGCATTTTGGATTATGTCGTCCGGAGCCA
>CALRKC020000263.1:0-4562 GCA_943367895.1 Erythrobacter sanguineus
GACGCCTTTATGGTACAGGAAGCGCGATTAATCCACGGCCTGGCCAATGCCGACCTCGCACGGTTTACCGCCTTTGACAGTACTTTTACCGCTGCCGCCCAGACGGCTTACCTCGCTGCCATCACCGCCGCAGAAACTGTGGTAGACGACACTGCTGTAGTGGGCCAGCTGAAACAATCCACCGAGGTCATGCTGGCCGCCATGGAAGCTGCAAAGGCAAAGTATGCAGAAGTGAAGTATTATGCGATGAAGGCATTCCCGAACAGTCCGGGAACGCAGTATGAGTTTACCAACGAGTACGATGAGGCCAGGAGGACGCCCGCGAAGATGATACAGTTCCTGGACGAACTCAGCAAGGCTGCCGTAAAATACCAGACCCAACTCGTGGCGACAGGATACAGTGCTGCGGCAATCGCCGCCATTGCCACCTTAAGGAACTATCTGGTTTCGAAGAACATGGCGCAGAAGATGGTCAAAAAACAACGCCCGAAACTGACTGAAGACCGCGTCACGATCTTAAATACCTGCTACGCCCGCATGGTGCAGGTTAACGCCGCCGCGCAAATCGTCTATGCAACCGATTATGCGAAACAGCAACAGTTCATTTACATGCCCGGAACCGAAAGCGGGTCGGGCATACAGGAATTCAAAGGCAATTTGGCCGCAGGGCATACCGCTGTGGTTGCTGAGATAGTCTACGATGAAGACAATGTGTTTACGTTTGCCAATACGGGTGCTGTGCGGCTGACGTTCTGCCTTTCGGCATCGGGCAACGTCGACGGTACCACCGTCCTGGTCGCTGCGGGCGCTACCGAAACCCGCACCGGATCAGAACTTAACGAGGGCGGCACTGTCCTGCTCGTACAGAATGACGGTACCGGATCCGGCAGCTATACGGTGGGGGTAGAGGTGTAGCCGGCACGTTAACGCACCAATAAATAACCCTTTCAGGATTTTAAACCTGAAAGGGTTTGTTATATAATCACCTGTGATCTTCTGTTTGTCAAAGCCCGCTTCTTATCGCGGTTCCTCCGCAAATGGCTTCAGCTCTGCCGCCATCAATTTGGCTGTGATAATGTTCCCATCCTCATCTTCCCATTGGGTGAGGATGTTTTCAATAAGTTCGGGTTCCAAACCCACCACTTCCATGACAGGGCCACCGAAGGTTCGCTGTACTTTTTGTCCTATTGTAAACCTGATGTCGTTTTTTGCCATTATGCCGAAATCAGGGGTATTGCTTCCAATGACGCTCGTTGCGCCGCGCGGATGACGCTAACGACCTTCTCATGCTCATCGCTCAGGGCCACAATGAAGTCACCCGCTTTCGCCATTTGAAGGGCAAATGCAATGGCTTCGGATTCATCAGCGATAAGATCGTATGAAACAGGCCGCCCCGCAGATTCAATGCCTTTTACCACCAATGCGTTGATCTCTTCAACCGTTTTTCCCCGCAGGCTGTGTTCCTGCCTCACGATAATGTGATCAAACATGCCGGCCGCAATCTGTGCCAGCTTTATGGTGTCTTCATCACGACGGTCTCCGATACCGGCAATAATTCCTATTTTTCTTTTGGCCTCAATGTGTGACAGGTAATCCTTCATGGCCAGCATGCCGTGCGGATTGTGGGCATAGTCTACCAGCACCTTAAAATCATTGCATTCAAACAGGTTCATCCTTCCGGGTGTCGTGTCATAGCCGGGAATGAATGTCCGCAGGGCCTGCCTGATCTGCTGCTCACTAAATCCCCAGCAATAGGCGGCTAATGCGGCCGCGAGGACATTGGCAATCATAAATCGGCAAGTGCCATTGTCCGTTAGCGGGACATCCGAAACATGATCGATCACAATCCGCTCCGTACCCCTGATAATGACAACGGCATTATCGGAAAGCACTGCCACAGGCCTGCTTCTTTTAATCCTGCGTTGGATCAGTGGCAGCTGCTCGTCCATAGCGAAAAAGCCAACGTTACAATCAATGCGGTTGGCGATGGCGACACAGTTTTCATCCTCAGCATTGAGTACGGCCCAGCCGTTTTCCCTGACGCTGCGGGCGACGACGGCCTTTACCTGCGCGAGGTCATGCAGGTTTTCGATGTCATTCAGTCCGAGATGGTCTTCCTGTATATTCGTAATAATCCCCACGTCGCACTGGTCAAAGCAAAGTCCGCCCCGCAGCAGTCCGCCCCGTGCCGTTTCAAGCACCGCAAAGTCGACCGTTGGATCGCTGAGAATCATTTGTCCGCTGGCGGGCCCGGTAGTGTCACCAGCTTTTATTTTATAGTCGCCAATATATATGCCATCAGTCGTGGTGTACCCAGGGCGGTAACCGGCCGTTTTTGCAATATGGGCCAGAATACGCGTGGTGGTGGTTTTGCCATTGGTGCCCGTTACGGCGAACAACGGGATGGTACTGACCGAACCCGGCGGGTAAAGCATATCCAATACAGCCCTGGCGACGTTACGCGGCTTGCCGACCGAAGGCTCCAGGTGCATGCGGAAACCCGGTGCGGCATTCACCTCGAGTACCACGCCGCCGGTTTGCCGTATGGGCTCCGTAATATTGTCGGCCATTACATCGATGCCGCAGATATCCAGGCCGATGATTTTTGCAATGCGCTCGGCCATAAAAATATTTTCAGGATGGATGGTATCCGTCACATCTTCAGCGGTACCGCCGGTGCTTAGATTGGCAGTCGACTTCAGGTACACCATTTCGTTTGGTGCCGGAATGCTGTCCAATGTGTATCCGTATTTATCAAGTTGAAAATAGGTGTCCTGATCGGGTTTTATTTTTGTCAGCGAGGCTTCATGCCCTTCGCCGCGTTTGGGTTGCCTGTTTACCTCTTCAATCAGTTCGGTAATACGCGAACTGCCGTTCCCGATAACATGCGCGGGAATCCTTTTGGCAGCAGCCACAAACTTACCGTCAATCACCAACAGCCTGAAGTCGCTGCCCGCAACGAACTTCTCGACGACCGCATACCGGCTGTACACTTTGGCTTCAGCAAATGCGAGCTTTGCCGCTTCAAAATCAACCACGCCAATTGTGGCGCCTTTACCCTGGTTACCGTTCAGTGGCTTGATGACAATGGGGAAGCCAATAGCATCGGTAATGGCTTTCAACCCTTCTTCCGTCTGGCAGATGTCACCATCGGCTACAGGAATCATGGCCTTGGCCAGCAGCTTTTTGGTGGCATCCTTATCGCCGGCAATATTTACGGCAGTATTAGAAGTATTGCAGGTTATCGTCGCCTGGAACTGTTTCTGGTTGGTACCATAGCCCAATTGTATCTTCGAATTGTTGCCAAGCCTTGTCCATGGAATGCCCCGTTTCTCGGCCTCCTTAATTATCGCCAGGGTACTGGGGCCAAGTCCGTAACGGCGCTTCAGGGATTTGAGTTCAATGATATCGTTGTCAAGGTCATAGGCTTCGTTGTTGCAAAGTGCGTTCACGATGCGGAAGGCTGCCTGTGCGGCATAAAGCCCGGCTTCTTCCACCTCATACGTAAATACGATATTGTAAACACCTTTCTTGCCCGTGCTGCGCGTGCGGCCGTAGCCTGTTTCCATTCCGGCCATTGTCTGTATCTCGAGTGCGATGTGTTCCAGCACATGTCCGAGCCAGGTGCCCCGTTCGACACGGTCGAAAAAACCGCCCCGTTTTCCCTCGGAACATTCGTGTTCCACCATGCCCGGCAGCAGGCTTTTCAGCCGGTCACAGAATCCATCGATGGTGTTGGTAGGGAATTCCTCCATATCCTCAAGGTCAAGCCTGAGTTGTATTAATTTGTTTCTATAGTTGCTCCAGACATTAGGTCCGCGCAATACCTGGGTTTTTAAAATCTTCATATAATATGCTTTTAGGATGCGATTGCTCAATGCGATTTCAAATGTCCGCAGTAAAACGGATTTTATACTTACAGCATTTATAGATTTTATTATAGGATATGATTGCGCTGCCCACCAATACAGCCTGTAAACTAAAATGGGAATGTTGTAATATTTACGCGGTGCATACCGCTAGTTTTGCACCCGGCAGTCCAGGATGTGTTTTATGTATTGCTTAAGTCTGCGGTGCTTTGGGACACTGCAGATTTTTACAAAAGCTGCATAAGACATAAACTGACGCCATAACCCGTGTAATTGCAGGGGCCATTGCAACCTCGCATTGCACAAAAAATAAAATCTGCTATGAAAATTAAATTACTACAAATGGGTGCCTGGTGCACCATGGCATTACTTTGCCTGTCCACAACTGCTGCCGAAGCAAAAAACCACACCACTGCATCCATTGGGATGACTGTTTCTGAAGCCCCCGTCGCGGCGAATGCAACCAACATCATGAACACCACTTTTGGCGCACAATGGACAGCTGTCCCGGGTGCTGTGAGCTACAGACTGGACGTGAGTACCACACCTTTCGGTCAGCCCGGGGATGTGGACTACGTTTTTGAAAATCTTTTTGTTGAAAATGTTACCTATTACACGGTAACCGGACTGAATCCCGCAACCCCTTATTATTACAGGGTACGGGCTGTAGATGCGGAAGGCGCCTCACCTAGC
>CALRKC020000264.1:0-4559 GCA_943367895.1 Erythrobacter sanguineus
TCAACTCCTCAGAGGCATCTTTCAAATCCTCATCGATGTCCTTTTGCTTCTGCGCATCGTTTGGAATATCCATTGGCGACTTCAACTCCTTGTTTTCTTTCTCCAGTTCCTTTAAGTCCTCCTGAATTTTATCGAATTCCTCATTGATCTCCTTCTGCTTTTCCTCGCTGTTCTCCGCATCCTTGTTAGCCAATTCATCCTGCTTTTCCGCAAGTTTTTCCAATTTGTCGGCCAACTGTTCCGCTTTCTTTTGAACGTAATAACGCTTCGTCAGCTCTACCAACTGCTGCAGGTTTTTGGTTTGGTTTTTGGAACTCTGCTTCAGCTTATCCATTTTTTCCATCAGATCCTCCTGCTGAATCTTATCGTTGAGTTCTTTTAACTCATCCAACAACTTTTGGGTCTCCTCGGAAACTTTTTCTACCTTCTCCATCTTCTCCAGAAGTTCTTTCTTTTCAGCATCTTTTGGGTCCGATTTGAACTTCTCCAGGTTTTCCTTCATTTTCTCTGAGAAACGCTTCATCATCTCATCCTGCTCCTTCTGTTTCTTTATAAAGTCGTTTACTTTCTGCTGGTCCTTAAAATCAAGATTGTCTTTCTCCTTCGCCATTTTTTGCAGTTTCTCCAATTCATTGAGTTGCTTGTCCTGACTTTTCAACGATTTCTCCATCCCGTTGATGTTGTTGTTTTGCTCCTGAAACATCTCATCCTGCTTTTCCTCCTCCGTAGAAATCCTATCAGAAAAAACCGAAGATTTCGTGCTCTTGTAATTGTGAATGGCGTCATTGTCAAATACCTCAAAATAGTACTCATAAGAAACGCCTTCTTCTACAGGCAGTGTTCCCGGAAAACTGAAAACAAACTGATCAAAAACATCTTTCTTTACATTCAGCCCAGCTTTCCTGCCATCCCTTGGATTGTTCTTGGGATAATAGACAATCTGCAATTTCGAAATACCATAATCATCCGAAATCTGCCCTATTATTACATTCCTGGCAATGTTAAGGCTATCCGGTGCATTCCCCGCATTAATAGTAGGAAACTGGTCCTTAACTACCGAAATCTGGTAATTAAGCTTCTCGTAGTGCTTCACTTTCGAATTGGATGTAAGTATTTGATAGTCTACATTTTGCATAATACCTTTCGTTAAGCTGAAATTGTTTTCCGCAGCTGCGAAAGCAACAGTTGACTTGTTGTCGGACCATTCCACTTTTTGAGTAGCCAACGTTGAAACCTTCCAGGTCACACGTGTGCCTTCCGGAACGATCGCATTGCCGGTTCCCTGTACAGTTTCAGCCTTCTTACGCAGATATGACGGGAAGTTTAAAACCATCTGGAAGTTCGCAATCGTGGGAACAGCTACCACACCCAGCTTATAATCCATAGACGAAATATCATTCGCCTCCACGTGGAACGCCACATCTTTAGAAGGCTTTTCAAAACGGAACTGAAACACGCCCGGTGACACGTTCTCCATCGAATAGGATTCCTCTCCAATAAAAATCATCGTATTTTCCGGAACGATCCTGCCTTCAGTTTTGACCTGCAGCATAAAATCACTTCCCTGCTCTGTCTGCAAACTTTTGTTTAAAACCTTAAACTGAAATGGTGCCGGCGGCAAATACTGTTGTTTAAAATGCACTACCCTGTCCAGGCTTTGCGAAATCATATTACTGTTTCCGGAAAGGTAGAAAAAGGCAAAAAACAAGATCGGCAGAATTGCTAAAGGCAGGTATTTCCTGTTCTTATTAAAGTTGACTGCATTGCCAAACGGTACGGGTTTCAAAGCCCCTGCCTTCTGTTCAATCGACGCCAACAGCAATTCCGATTTATTATTGTCTTTGGATAACTGGAGGAAGTTCGTCAGCTTGTCATTTACCTCTGAAAAATGATTTCCGATGATTCTCGAAGCATCATTGTAATCAATGCCCTTCTGAATCTTGAACAATTTCGAAATCGGAAAAAGGATGTAACGCAATAGCAGGAACGTCTCAACAATTATGAAAAGCCAGAACAGTACTGTCCTCCCTGTCGGTTTTAACCAAAGGAAATACTCTACAAACAGTGTAAACAACAGATAAATCAGGCCAAGGCCGGTGAAGAAAATCACGCCGCGGATCAATTCATTTGTATAATATTTCTTTATAAAAGATTCTAACTTCTGATAAATGAGCGATGTAGTTTCCAATTCGGGTACTATTTTATTTATAACCGATAAAAGTAGTAATTATGGGGTTAGGAAAATGTTAAAAAAAGGGTTCAGGGTACAAGGTACAGGGTACAGGTTTCTTTTTCACTGAACCCTGTACCCTGAACCCTGTACCTTTTCATATCTTTGCAAAAAATTTCGAAAAAATGTCAAAGCCTATCCGTGTGCGTTTTGCACCAAGTCCAACCGGCCCTCTCCACATCGGTGGGGTCAGAACTGCGCTTTTCAATTATCTTTTTGCCAAGAAACATGGCGGTGTTTTCTACTTAAGAGTTGAAGATACTGACCAAAACCGTTTTGTTCCCGGTGCAGAAGAATATATCATGGATGCACTGGAATGGCTTGGGATTGCACCTTCGGAAACCGTTGGTAAAAACGAGAAATTCGGGCCTTACCGTCAAAGTGAAAGGAAAGATCTTTATAAACAACACGCAGACGAGCTCGTAAATTCGGGTTGGGCCTATTACGCTTTCGACACAGCCGAAGCTTTGGATGCGCACCGGAAACAGCATGAAGCGGAAGGAAAAACATTTATTTACAACCATCACAATCGCGAAAAACTCGATACTTCTTTGGTCATTTCAAAAGAAGCAACCGAAAAACGAATAGCATCAGGGCAGGATTTTGTTATTCGTTTTAAGACACCGGTTGATGAAACTTTGCATTTACACGACATCATACGCGGCGATATCAAATTCGAAACGAACTTACTTGATGATAAGGTGTTATTCAAAAGTGACGGCATGCCAACCTATCATCTGGCCAATATTGTAGATGACCACCTGATGGAAACTTCTCACGTAATCCGTGGTGAAGAATGGCTTCCGTCGATGCCTTTACACGTTTTATTGTACCGTGCTTTTGGATGGGACGCGCCCGAGTTTGCGCATCTGCCATTAATCCTGAAACCAATTGGCAACGGAAAATTATCAAAACGTGACGGTGATAAAATGGGCTTTCCTGTGTTCCCTTTGGAATGGAAATCCGAAGAAGGTGTTTCCTCAGGGTATCGCGAAAAAGGATTTTTCCCTGAAGCGGTCATTAATTTCCTAGTCCTTTTAGGATGGAATGACGGCACAGATAAAGAATTGTTTTCTTTGGAAGAACTCGCCGAAAGTTTTGATTTAAACCGCGTGCACAAAGCCGGAGCCAAATTTGATCCAGAGAAAAACAAATGGTTCAACCACCAATATCTGATCAAACAGGATGACGATACTTTGGCAAAAGCCTTTGCCCCTATCGTGTATGAAAAAGGCATTGCTGTAGATTATGGCACTTTGGTAAAAATCGTATCATTGATTAAGGAACGTGCGCATTTCGTTTCGGAGTTCTGGGATCTGGCAGACTATTTCTTTGTTGCACCAACATCCTATGATGAAAAAGCATCTAAAAACTGGAAGGAAGACACCCCGGATTTGATGAATCGACTGATTTCAGTTTTGGAAAAAATGGAAGGTTTCCATTCCAGAAACATCGAGGATACCGTAAAAGACTGGATGACGAAAAACGAAATCGGGATGGGAAAAATCATGCAGCCGTTCCGCTTAAGCCTTGTAGGTGCGTTAAAAGGCCCACATTTGTTCGATATTGCGGAACTCATCGGAAAAGAAGAAACAATCAGAAGAATCCAAAAAGCCATCAACACTTTATAAACAAAAAGCTCCAGTAAAAGGAGCTTTTTTTATTACAGGTAAAGTACCACATTTGCATTCAGCACACCGGGATGCCCGCTGATATGGCTTCCATAACTCTTATTGACTTTTTGAAACGTATTCAATAGCCCATACTGGTATGTTACATTTACCCTGAACTTCAGGAAACCCGCCGTTACCCCAACAACCGGAGAAGCATTAAATTTTGAAATGTCGCGCAATTGCTCCGTTGTAAGTGTGGTTCCGGAAACAATATTTCCTTTGTTATCACGGTCGTACTCCATCTTTCCCTGAAAATGAAGTGCAGGACCGAATTCTACGCTGAGATGCCTGGGTACAATCTTGTAACTGAACTGCAGCGTCACCTGACCGCCGGACATCGTATAATCCGTATCTTCAGGGATACCGATACTGTTCGAGGTTTCCACCGAGAAATTGTATTCGCTGAACTGCATTGCGTAAATAACATCCCAGTTATTATAGAAATTGCCGCGTACCGAAAGTCCGGCATTCCAGCCTGAACCGCCTTTGGTCTTTATCCCATCGGCCACCATCGTCATATGGTTTACCCCTCCCGTAATCCCAATCATATTGGAATCCTGATAATCATATTGTGCAGAAGCGGCCATAGAAAACAATCCGATGACCAGAAAAGTTATTTTTTTCATTGGGTGTAGATTTTATGGCAAACGTAAATT
>CALRKC020000265.1:0-4541 GCA_943367895.1 Erythrobacter sanguineus
TCATCACATAGAAAGATATATTCAGACTTACAGGTGTTGATTCCGGTGTTTTTCTGCATGCAAACTGACGGCTGGCTGTAAATCAGCGTGACATCGGCTATTGAAGTGTAGTCAAGATCGCCTGCTGTTATCGGGAAATCACTCGCATCGACGATGATGATTTCTTTGGGCCGGCATGTTTGCTTTTCAATAGCGGCTAATGTCCTGTTCAGTGAATCTATCCTGTTGCAGGTTGGAATCACTATGCTGACATCCGGAAACGTGGTCATTTTTTTCAATGTTTATTTTCGCATTTTCATCAGCGTTCCCGCCATTATTGATTTTGTCTTGTGTTTCAATGCTTTGAGCGATAATTTATGTTTGGCATATTCGCGGTGGAATTCCACTTCGTTTACCACTTTTGAAACGGCATAATCATAATATTTTCGCGAATATTCTCTTTTGAAATCAATTGCCCTGTCGGTTGAAGTTTCCCAATCCGGCGCAATGGTAATGTCTTTTTCAATTTGGTCATATAGTGATGTCCCTTTGATCGGATAGGCAATCGTAATCGTATAATGCGTCGGGTTCGCTTCTTTTAAGTATTGAATTGTTTCAAAAATATCTTCTTCCGTTTCGCCGGGGTACCCAACCATAATGAATGTTCCTGTTTCGATGCCCAGCGCATTGGTGTCCTGGATCATTTTCTTCACATGGTTTACATCCACGCGGCGATCCATCGCATCAATAATTTTCTGAGAACCGCTTTCTGCCCCGATCCAGATTCGGAAACAGCCGGCTTCTTTCAATAGTTTCAGGATTTCCTCATTCAGCCTTTCCGCCCTGGTGATACATTCAAAACGGATTTGAGCGCCCTGTTTGACCACTTCTTCATGGAAAGCCGTCAGCCATTTGTGGCTTATCGTAAATACATCATCTACAAACCAAATGGCATCAGGATTGTATTTTTCCTTAAGCATTTTCATTTCAGCGGCAACCTGGGCGGCCGGCCTTCTGCGGTAACTCTGTCCGTACACCGCTGTACTGCACCATTTACAGGTGTATGGGCAACCCCGCTGGGTAGAAATGGTCATCGAGCTTTCACCATGGTTTCTCTTCCAGGTTTCGAGGTATTTTTCATTTGGGATCGCATCGCGGTTGGGCAGGGGCAATTCGTCCAGCTCGCGAAATTTAGTACGTGCCGGTGTTTTTACAGTCGTGTTGTTCTCAAAATAGGCAATGCCATTTATATCTGTAAAAGATTTATTGTTCAAAAGTGCCTCACACAACTCAAATGTCGTTTCCTCACCTTCACCGATTACCAGGAAATCTGCACCGGCATTAAGGTAATTGTCGATATTGAAGCTGACATCAGGACCGCCAAGGATGATCTTCGGAAAATGATAAGCCGAAGTTTTTAAGACTTTAATCAATCGGATCACTTCAATCTTTGTCATCAGGTTGGTATAAATCGCAATGATTTCAGGCTTCTTTTCCAGGATGAATTCCAATTGGTCTTCCCGGGAATAGAAAGTGGAGTCATAAACCGTATTATCGATGTTTTTGCTGTGCAGGTAAGCCGAAACATATAACAATCCCAATGGCGGATAAGGCTTCATGATCCGTTGTTCTTTCGGATCTGCAGACAAGTAATAGCCATGTGTCAGTAATACACTCATTTTTTTTCCAATACAATACAGTAATGATCCGCGAAACGCGACAGCCAGCTCCGGTTTTTTATGCTTTTTTCAAATTTCGCCAGCCATTTCAGTATGTTCGGATGCTTATTGAAATAAGGCTGTAAATAAGATGGCGGCACAAAAAAGCCAATAGGTGAAACGCTTTTTATTTTGAATTCAGCAGCGGCCAAAGTTATGGTTTCATCAGGATTATAATAAAAGGTAGGAATCTTTTCGCCATTGACATCAGCAATGACAAATTCGTTTTTGCGTCGGTAGCTGTTCTTAAATTGCCCTCTGGAAAGAAAGTAAATCTTTTCCCACAGCGTGCCTTTTGGCATAATCACCAAAACCAAAAGCCCTTTGGGCGCAAGGATTTGGGCAGCATCAACAAAGAACCTTTCAAATGCTTTTCGGGAAAGACAGTTTAATCCGCCGAAATTCGAAAACACCAAATCAAACGCCTTTCCTTCAAAATGGGTTTTCAGGGTTTCAATACCAACCGTTTCAAAGCGAAGGTTTGCGCGTGTTGTTTTTTTCTCCGCTACCGCGATCATGTTTTCAGAAACGTCTGTAGCTGTAATGTTCCAGCCCTGATTGGCAATCCAGACGGCATCTGCACCGGTGCCACAGTTGACTTCAAGTATGGACTCCGGTTGCTGCTGCGCTAAAACATCGGCTAAAATACTATAAACAGACTGCCGCTGGAGTTTTCCGATAGCTGTATTTGTAAAATCGACATCATAAGAGGCCGCAGCGCGATCAAAGCCGGTACTCACTTCTGGAGTTTTTTAAGACTGAGCTTGTTGGCAAATGCGCCGGGCACATAATAGCCGAGTTTCATCACCGAAGCCAGCTTGCGCAATGAAAGGGCTGAAGGATTTTCGGCTATCATCTTCAGGTTAAGAATTCCCTGGGTCTTTCGGTATTCCTTATGGACAAACCGTTGCAGTTTTTTATAGTAAGCCGATTTGAACGTACCGTTAAACATCATCTCCAAATCGTCTGAGTCTTTCCAGTTGGCTTTTCCACTCAGGTCAGATTTTACTTTTTCATAAAAAGGCGTCCCGGGCAATGGATAAGAAACGGAAATCCCGATATTATCCGGCATCAGCTCTTTGACCATCGCAATGGTGTGTTCAATATCTTCAGTGGTTTCACCCGGATAACCGAATTGGAGGAAAAATGCAATACGGATATTTTTGTTTTTCAGGAGCCTCGTAGCCTCGTAAATCTGTTCCACTTTCGTGCCTTTGTCCATGGCATCAAGGATTTTCTGGCTGGCGCTTTCGGCACCTACCCAAACTTCCTCCAGCCCGGATTCAGCGAGTGCGTCAATAGTATCTTCTTTAAGCAACAGGTCGACGCGGCTTTGGATGTAATATCGGATATTCAGTTTGCGGGCTTTCAACCCTGTATTAAATTGCTGCACCCAGTTCGGCTTCAAGCCAAAAATATCGTCACACATCCAGAATCGCTTTACGCCAAATGACTGGCGCAGGAATTCGATATGGTTGACGATGTATTCAGGCGAATGCGAGTTGTAGCGGTTGCCGTAGATAGGCTTTGCACACCAATTGCATTTATAGGGACAGCCCCGCGTAGTGGCAATGTTGAGCGTAAAATCCTGCCCGCTCTGGCTCCAGATGATTTTGTAATCGTTCATTTCGATCAGGTCCCACGCCGGCAATGGTAGTACGTCGAGGTTTTGCAGTACCGGTCTTTTCGGATTGACCTGTTTTTCAAAGGCAATCCCGGCAACTGCATCGGGTTTCTCATTTTTTTCAAGCGTATTGATCAGTTCCAGTAAGGTATGCTCGCCTTCACCCTGGATGATATAATCGGCGCCCTGCCCGAGATACAGTTCATAATGGTCTGTGGAATCAGAGCTGCTTACAATTACGATGGCCTCGTGCTGTTTACCCAATGCGATCATCTCGAAAGCTGCCTCGCGCATGGTAGTCAGGCACATTTTTGTCAGGTAATTGAAACCATCGTCATAGATTACAAAATACTTAGGTTTCAACAGTTTAATAATCGGCTCGATTTCAAGCGGATTTTCAATCAGGCAGGTGTCAAAAAGTTCCACATTATAACCATTTTCCCGCATCAGCGAAGCCGCATACAACGTTCCTAGTGGTGGAAAAGGCGTTTTGTTTTTCCATTGCTTTGGGTCTCGCCTGTAGAAATAAGAATGGGTAAAAAGGATATCAGACATATTCCCGTTGTAATTCGATGTTGTGGTTTATCCTGATTTCGTCGTATTTATCGTTGAGGGCGTTGATTACTTTCTTCTGAAAGTTCAACGGATGGTGCTTCGAGATGTTTTTGGTCGATTTTAGTGCGACCTTAAAATCATCACCATGCATTTGACGGAATTTGAGCCTCCAGAATGCCACGGTCGTTTTCTTGAATAAGGAATCCAGGTGTTCGCCGGCTTTGGTGTCGAGTATCGATTCCAGGACTTTTACACCCTTTGACTTGGAAATAATCCCTACGCTTTCCAATTTGGGGTCATAATGCCCTATCAGGCCCGAGACCCATTTGTTTTTGTCATAGAACGCTTCAAAAACCACCTTGCCTTCAAAAGGAATCAGCGTCTTGATTTCAGTGGCGGTGAAACGGTTTTTCTCTTCTACCTCCAGGCTTGAGGAAGACATAAAATAGTTGATGCAGAAATATTTTCTTGAGTTGAAAAGGAAAATCTTTTTGTAAAGCATCAGGAAGGTGCGTGAAAGCCAAAGTTTCCCAGGCTTGGTAATGACAAAAAAGTCGATGTCGCTGTCTTTATCATAATAGCCTTTTGAAAGCGAGCCGGAAACCCCGACCGCTTCCACAAAAGGGAATTTAGAAATCAGCGTGGCACGTTCCTTCGCTTTTACC
>CALRKC020000266.1:0-4538 GCA_943367895.1 Erythrobacter sanguineus
CACCGTTCCGTAGCGGTTAAAGATGCTCAGGTGTTTCACGTTTAGCGTCGTCAAATCGAAAGAGTCATTCTTGGTATCGTTATTCGGTGAGATACCTTTCTGGATGGTACAGGAAATATCCGTTATAGAGATTTCATCAGATGAAGAGCAGCCATCAGGAGTAGTCACCGTAACATAATAAGTTGCGGGAGCAGCTTTGGCAATGATAGAACCCGCTGCAGTTCCCGGAACGGATGTACCTCCTGACCAGGCGAAGGATGCCGTGGCAGGGTCGAATGAATTATTCAGCGGATTTGCTGTTATTACAAAATCATTTCCGTCACATTCTGCTGTAAACTCTATGGCTATCGCGGATACGTTCTCAGTCACTGATATGGTTTTAGTTGCGGTACAACCAAGTACTTCAATCATAAGTTCGTAATCTCCAAATTCACTTACCGATATCGTAGGTCCTGTGCCCACAACATTACCATCAAGTGTCCAGGTGTAGTCCCCGTCATTAATATCGAAATTCACGGCGGCAAATGACAGTGCAACCGATTCTCCCGAACAAATGATGTATGGAGCGTTTACGAAATTAACCTGGTAATCAGCAACATCCGTTGACTGAACATTAAATGTTTCTGGTCCGCTGATACATCCCTGAATGTCGACGGTAACACTATAGGTTCCCGTAGTTTGTCCGGATACCGCAAGGGTGTTACTGTTGGTAACCACCGGCACGCCATCAGGCAACAAAGTGTAGGTATAAGTTACCGGAAGATTATCGGTATTGTTATTGACCGTTACAGTTAAACTTCCTGTTTCGTCAGGACAAAGCGGTCCGGGACCGGTAATGTCAACATCCCAGACGGTATTGCTGTTGATGATCTCAAACGCTTCGCTATTTGTACAACCTGAATTGTTAACGGTAACAGAGTAGTCTCCGTAAACAATGGGATTGGTGAGGGTTAAAGATTGCCCCTCTTCGCCGGTGATGGCAACGTTATTAAAGTACCAGGTATAGGTTACCAACGCAGGGTCAAAATTACCGCCGACAGGTTGAACTGTAAGGGTTGTTGTTGCCTGAGGACAGACAGCGGTATCACCTTCTACGGTAAATTGTGGCGTAAGATCCTGAACTACCAATATGAAACTAACAATCTGATGGCAGGTTGTACTCAATTTATTTACCCTCACATAAATCGTTTGGTTGTTTGAACCGGTGAACTCAGTTAAATTCGTAATTTCATTAGCAAGAACATTATCCTCAGCGTCTTCCAGTGACAGGAAATAATGAACGTCGTGGGTTCCTGCTGCGAACGGCGCCAAAATGACGGCCTCATTGACAGTAAGATCAAAGACAGAAGTGCCTGTAGCATTACAATCCACTAAATTCAGCGGCGTTCCCGCTACGGCATCCTGGAAATATTCTACCGTTACGGAATCACTCGTATTACAAGTCGTATTTTCATAATTCGCCTGAACGGTATAAACACCTTCTTCCGTTACTGTAAGCGTTTCACTGGTTTCATTCGGAATAAGCACACCGTCTTTCAGCCAGGTAAAATCGTACTCTTCGGGATCAAGGTTAGAATTGATCGTTACCTCATCTCCTATACAGACCGCATTCCCATTGGATTCAAGGAAATCATCACCAAGCTCAACATTTCCGATATCAAGACTTCCTCCTTTAAGGAATACCGCAGAATCGAATGCATTGTCGCTTCGGTCACCAATAACCAGCTTAATATGGTAAAGCGTTCCCGGCGTTACATCTGCGTGTGCGAGCAAATCAGTGGTGATCCCGTTATAATTTATCGGAGCACCAATAGGGTTAACACCATTATCACCATAAAATACATCAAAGTCTTCAGGGTGCTGGGAATCACATAAATCATTATAAAGCTCATCCCTTACATTAATTACCGACACCGGTGTACCGTCCGCCAGCACAGCAATATTTGTTGACGTATTGGTCACCGTATTGGTCAGGATAAAGGCGAATGCATCGGAGAAGTTACACTGAAAAGTACCATATTCTTCCGAAGCGAATTTGAAATGGAAATTCAGTTCGTCACCATAAGGGATGAAATCAAACTCCAGAATAGAAGCATTGCGTGAAGGCAAATCCATATTGGTTACTGTCTCCAGTTCGGCATCTCCCGGCCAATTAAAATCACCTTCGCCAAGATTAGTCAAATTAGGCCCCGGAACATTTGCTGCATTTCCGGTACACAATACAATTCCATAATCGTATTCAAAGTCCGAAAGTGCTTTGTTAAAATAACCGATTCCGTTTGTTGATCCGAAATTAGTCCCAGTTGAAGAGGTAATGTTGCTTACCAATGCGCAATCAGATCCAAGGAAAACGTCCTGTACCAATTGTTCAACAGTATACTGGGTTGTGTTGGCGGTAATTGGCGGAAGGATGCGCCCGATACACAGATCAAAAGTAACATCCTGCAGCGAGTTCGCGGAAGTCCATACCCTTATTTTGTACTGCGCTCCCACTACAAGATCCTCAGCTATACTTTCCTCAGGATCACTACAATATAAAAATGTCATGGTTCCGCATTCATCACCTTGATACAATGCATGCACCAGATTAGTGGTTGTACCAACAATATTGGCCAGTGTAATAATCTGAGTTGGACTATTTGCAGTGAATTCAAACCAGATATCATCATCTTCTGTTCCGGCACAGGTACTTGTCTGAGGAGAAGCAGTAGCTCCAGTGATGGAACCTGGTGTTGATGTTACACACTCTATGCCTGTATTAACAACCGCCGTAGTGGCAGTAGCACATTCGTCATTGGTTACCGGTGGAGGCGTCGTAATACAAATCTTAAATGAGGCTGATTGCGCTGCATTTCCACCATTGGTGTAAACCCTTATTTTGTAGAAGTTCCCAACGGTAAGGTTTGTAGCAATACTCACATTTGGATTGCTGCAATACAGTTGTGTTAAAGCAGAACAATCATTTCCTGAATACAAAGTATGGTTAATATCGGCAGCCGCGGGTGCTGTTGCTACGATATCACTAATCGTAATAATATGTACTGCCGCAGTTGCCTGAAAGCTGAACCAGATATCATCATCGGTGTTTCCAGGACAGGCTGGGGCTGTATTCGGAAGTGTACGGGTAGCGCCCAACGTGTTTCCATTAGCTGATAGAACGCAATCCCTTGTTGGATTTACCGGAACTACAGTGGCGAATTCGCAGTCGTCGTTAACCGGTTTAGTGGTAAACGTTTTAGGGTTTAGTATGGTCCAGGTACTTACATCACTAGCGGAACAGATTGCTCTTACATAATAAACATATTGTGTCCCTGGCTGTAGGCCAATTAAATCATAAATATTGGAATTGGCGATATAATATGGTGCCACTCCAGTAACAGGCGATCCATTTACGGGCGGGATCGCGCCATTCAGAGGCACGGCATAAACCTCCCATTGCGTTGCAGAACCGCTTTCTGTCCACGTCAGTCGCACTGAAGTCTGAGTAGTTTGGGTAACATCCACATCCAAAGCTGTCGGTTTCGGACAGGTCGGCGGAACACAGTTCCCTAAGATATTGTCCGCATATAAAACGGTTGAAGGAGTTCCTTCGCCCGGCGCTTTGGTATAAACTATATCGGTGAAAGGATTCTGGATTGAAACACCAACCTCTTCAGGTGCTGTTCCGGGAACGCTCCAAAACAAATCAAACGGAACGTCATTACAAAGCGCTACAGTTACCGTTGTCGGTCCGCCGCCTGTAATAGTCTGTCCGATGGTTTGAATCAAAATACCATTCTGTCTGATTTGCATTCTGGCACCATTCCAGCCATTGGTACCGGAATCCGTCATTACGAATTTGTAGTTACATTTATCTGTCGTTTCACAAGTGACAGTATTGAAAACATAAGGACCGCTCCAGGTACTTTTATCATTTCCGGGACAAATCGTCCTGATATAGTAATAGTAGATGGTCGCATTCGTCAATGTGTTTATCTGATGCAACTGAGAATTTGTAGTCTGGAAGAAGAAACCTCCCGCAGGAACCGTTGGGTCAGCTGGGGACGGCGCCGGTGCCGGAGGTGGCGTTGGGCCAGGCAACAATAATATTTCCCACAACGTATCGGAAGGCGTACCATTAACCCATGTTAAGTCCGCACTATTCATCGTAATATTCGAAGCGCCTAAATTCGTTGGCTTCGGACATGTAGGCAAAGTATGGAAAGGGAAAGGTCCTGCCCAGGCTGAATCTCCGGTAGGGCAATTTACGCGAACATAAAAGACATAATCTGTATCAGGAGTTAAATCTGCTGCCGGGTACGATGTTCCTACAGTATAATTATCAACCGTTGGGACAGTATTCACATCCGGTGCAGTAGTTCCGGCAGTTACTATATATATATCCCATGAAGTCGTTGCCGGGGCAACCCATGAAAGATCTGCAGTATTTGTAAGGACGTTATTTGCCGCCAGACCTGTCGGAGTTAAATCACAACGCGGCGTTGTACAATTCACTACATCGGTATATACAACGGTATTCACCGCTCCTGTTCCTGCAG
>CALRKC020000267.1:0-4534 GCA_943367895.1 Erythrobacter sanguineus
ATGGTCCGTCAATACCCAGCACATCAGAGATACCGTTTTCTTTAAAACAATATAGGAATGTTCCTAACCCACATCCGATATCGACAACACTTTTTGGCCTCAATATTTTAATAACTTCAGGAACGATGTGTCTTGGATCCCGAAGATTGTGCCGAGATTCTGTATGAATATATTTGTCGTTCATTTATAATGATTAGGAGGTAAATATAACAAAAATGCATTCCAATATGATTGTTTCAGAAGGCATTTAGTCATGTTCTTTTTCAACGGCATCCTTGTAATCCGGATACAGGAACTTATTATAAGGAAAACGCGTAATGTGGATTTCACGTACCGCTTCATACACCCTTTCGCGAAATTCTTCAAAATTTTCCTTATTGACCGCCGAAATGAACAAGGCATTTTTCGCACCAACATTACCCATCCACGTTTGCTTCCACTCTTCAAGCGTATAATGCTTCGTGGTCTTTTCAGTCATCAGGTCATCTTCATCAATGGTCAGGTGCTTGTAAGCATCAATCTTATTGAAAACCATGATCATGGGCTTACCGTCACTTTTAATATCCGCCAGAATCTGATTTACCGATTCAATATGGTCTTCGAAATCAGGATGCGAAATATCGACTACATGCAATAGCAAATCCGCTTCACGTACTTCATCAAGCGTACTTTTAAAGGAATCGACCAGCTGTGTCGGCAGTTTCCTGATAAACCCAACTGTATCCGATAAAAGAAACGGCAGGTTTTTAATCACCACTTTCCTGACCGTCGTGTCCAGTGTGGCGAACAGCTTATTTTCTACAAAAACCTCGCTTTTGCTGATTACGTTCATCAGGGTCGACTTCCCCACGTTGGTATAACCCACCAAAGCCACGCGCACCATTGCACCGCGATTGCTGCGCTGCACCGACATTTGTTTGTCGATTACTTTGATCTTGTCTTTCAAAAGCGAGATGCGGTCGCGCACAATACGGCGGTCGGTCTCAATTTCGGTCTCACCGGGACCACGCATCCCTATTCCGCCTTTCTGACGCTCGAGGTGTGTCCACATGCCGGAAAGCCTGGGCAGCAAATACTGGCATTGTGCCAATTCCACCTGCGTTCGTGCGTAGGAAGTTTCCGCCCTTTGGGCAAAAATATCGAGAATCAGGTTGGTACGATCCAGTACTTTACAATTCAGGATGCGCGTAATGTTCTTCTGTTGTGAAGGCGACAGCTCGTCATCAAAGATGACGGTCGAGACACTGTGCTCTATTATATAGGTATGGATTTCTTCCATCTTGCCTGTCCCAACAAATGTTTTGGGGTTGGGGCGCTCCATTTTCTGCGAAAAGCGCTTGATTACCTCCCCACCGGCCGTAAATGTCAGGAATTCCAGCTCATCCAGATATTCTGCGAGTTTCTCTTCGCTTTGACTTTGTGTGATGATTCCGACGATAACCGTCTTTTCAAAATTGATATTTTCTTTTTCGAGCATTGCGTTTTTTTTCTGGTTGCAAAAATACGGAATTTTAGCAGGAGTACTTTCATTAAATAGACTTGTTACGTGATGTCAAACCGAAAGTATTTCGTTAAATATTAAATTTTAGTTAGGATATTCTTAAAATTTTTTAAATTTGGGATTCTAAATTACGGAAAATACTATACTAAAACCCACTAAAACTTTTCATTCAATGAAAAAAATTATTTTATTATTCACCTTCTTAATGTGTTCCTCGCTTGGTTTCAGCCAGTTGGAAACTTTTGAAGGAGGAATCCCATCAACATGGGCCGTAATGAACGGCACCAATGGTGTCGGTGCCCTGCAACCCTGGATACTGAACACCACGCCGTTTCCGTCAGTTCCCTCTCCTTATCCCGCTCACAATGACACGACACCGCCAACACAGAACGCGGCTTATGTGAACAATGAGCAGATTGGAATAGGTAATACGGAGGAAGACTGGTTGATTATGAACCAAAGATTGATTCCTGCAAACGGACAATTGCAGTTTTGGACCAGGCTCACCAGGGTGGGTGACCAGGGCACGATATATGAAATCCGTGTTTCTACTAACGCCTCCCAGACAAATCAGGCGGCTTACACCGTATTGCAGACGTGGGGCGAGGATGAGATCATAGACCCAACACAAGCCCTGGAAAACTATCAACAGGTGAAAGTCGATTTCCCTGCTGCACTTCAGGGACAGAACGTATACATCGCTTTCGTAAGAAAATTTACGCAGCCAACAGGTGTGAGAGATGGAGACCGCTGGCTTATAGACGACGTAAACATTGTTGAAAAATGTCCTGATGTTTCAGGCCTTGACGTAGTTCCTGCTTCTATTGCATCTTCCAGTGTGACATTAACCTGGAACAACCCGCAGCTCTCAACAAATTTTGAGGTTGCTGTTATTCTGGCAGCCGATGCGTTTACAGGTCAAAACGCTGTTCCGGTAACAATACCAGCTACAAATCCTGCAACCTTATTCTACGGCCTACCAGAGTTTATCGAGCTCGATCCTGAAACAACTTATAAATATTATGTCCGCAGGAAATGCGGCAGCGGCACCGATACCGCTTATAGCGAATGGGCCGGGCCATTTATCTTTACAACAATACCGGTAGGATCTGTTTGTGCCGACCCTATTTTAATCAGTGCGCTGCCATATCAGGTACTCAATGGTAATACTGCTCCGTTTGGAGATGAAGTAGACACGCCGCAGACCAATGGATGTGGAACGGTAGCGCCGGCCAATGCAAATTACCTCCAGGGTAATGAGGTGTTTTACAGTTATACTGCTGACGCGAATGGATTGATTAATGTTGTAATGAACCCTATAGGAACTTCCTCTACCAATTCATCAGTATTTGTGTATAATGGCTGTATTGGTGCAGGCGGAACCTGCGTCGATGGAAGGGCAAGTGCCAACACATCCATCAGGAACTTTACTTTTACGGCAATAGCAGGAACTACCTACACGATTGTCATTTCTTCAAGCACAACACAGTCTGTTGCCTACGGTTTATTAATCCAGAAAGTAGAATGTGAACCAATGCCTGTTGCTTTGGCAGTTGACAACATCAATTACAATCCAGGACCACCTGAAGTGTATAGTGCACATCTTTTTTGGGATCCGCAAGGCTATTCTTCATGGGAAGTTGCCGTTCAGACTTTAGGGTCTGTAGTACCTGCAGGCTCGGGTGTAGCGGTAAGTTCACCTGAATATACAGCCATTTTAGAGCCTGCTACCCAGTACCAATATTGGGTTCGTGCAGAATGTACACCAGGTACAGGTATATGGACAGCATGGGCGGGACCATTTGCATTCAACTCTTTGGTATGTCCGCCTGCAAACACCTGTAATTATACTTTCAGGATTGGGAACACAACCGCTGCCGGTTGGGGCGCTACCCGAATGCAGGTTAGGCAAAACGGTATCGTAGTAGCTACCTTGGGTTCTCAATTGGTTACCGGTGCCGGACCGGTTGATGTAGTTGTTCCAATATGTGAGGGAGTTCCTTTCGATCTGTTTTGGAGTGTATTGGGAACCAATACACAACAAAGAACTGTAACAATCATTAACAATCACGGGCAAACAATATATACCAAACCTGCCGGGCCCGGAACAGTCAATACTGTTTTGTATAATGATTTGGTTCCGGAGTGTGATACGCCGCGATGTGATATCGCGCCTAACAACATAACAATAAGCAGCATCACCACCACAACTGCTGTAATAAGTTGGAATGCCCCTTCTACGAAATCCTGGGACATTTTTATAACACCACAAGGAAGTGCGGCACCAACTGCGGAAACGGTACCAACGTATAATGATATCGAAGTTCCTAATTTTACTTTAACCCCGCCTCCTTTTCTAACGACCATTCCGTTATTGCCTGATCACTGTTATGATGTTTATGTGAGGGTAAATTGCTCTCCAGACCCATCACTATGGTCGGCTCTAACTACTGCATCTACATTCTGTACGTTGCCGACATGTTTCAAACCAACCAATGCTGTTACTACTACCCCGACAGGCGCGGCAGGTACAACTTCTACAACATTCACTTGGAATGTTGACCCGGCTGACCCGAACGCGACGCAATTTGAACTATTACTGATCCCTGGCCCGAACCCACCATCTCCGCTGCCCGATAACGGAACTGCGGCGACTTACCCAATAATTACAGTACCTGTAGGTGGACCGTATACATTTACCGCCACTGATCTTTTGCCGGCCACTATTTATTATGCTTACGTCAGAACGGTATGTTCTCCTACTGATTCAAGTACATGGACAGCCTTCCCGGTATTCAACACAGTAACCTGTGCCGACGCAGATAAGTGTAACTATAAGTTTGTACTAACAAATACTACCGGAAATACCTGGAATAATGGCAGAATGCAGGTAAGGCAAAATGGAATCATCGTAGCTACTTTAGGTGCCACATTGATTAATAATCCCGCTGGTGTAGTTGTGCCGTTATGTAACGGTGTTCCATTCGATTTGTTTTGGAGTATCCCAGGAAACCAGCCCGCACAGATCGGTGT
>CALRKC020000268.1:0-4486 GCA_943367895.1 Erythrobacter sanguineus
GAATCAAATGCACCAACACAAATATTATAGTCTCAATTAATAACAAAAACAGTCAACCTATTTTAGGACAAGACAGCCAATTGGAGAACAACATTGCTTAATAAAAAATAAACACCTGTGATTGAGGCATTAATTAAAAATATAAGAAAAATGAACTTAATAAAACACACATTTTTAGCATTTGTAATACTTTTTACCTTACAAAGCTCAGCACAAAGTAAATATTTAAAAGATATCGAAAATGCAAAGTTAATTTCGAAAGATATTGCTCAACTTTTCAAAGAAAATAAAATTAGTGAAGCCTTTATGAAACTTAAAACATATTGGCCATTACCTGATAATGAAATCGATAATATAGAATCCAAAACGATACAAGCAATGAACTTAGTTTCTGAACGATTTGGTAAATCCGAAGAAATAGTTAAGGTTTCAGAACAAAATATAAAAGAAACTGCATTCAGAGAGATTTATCTAGTTAAGTTTGAGAACACAGCATTGCGACTAATTTTCACATATTACAAAAATAGTAATGGTTGGATAGTAAATGCTTTTAAGTGGGATGATAGTTTTACAGAGGAATTTAAGTAACTGCTGCTAACAGCGGTTTAGCTTCGCCGGTAGATATCGCTCTGGTTACGCACACGAGCGATAGCGACTGCCGAAGGAATTGCTACCTTCCTTGTAAAATGAACTTCTTTTTTCCATAACTTCGTCCTGTCCAGCCGAATCCCGATAGCTATTGGGACAGCTCCAAAAGCCGCAACTGACGTGAAGCCGCCGGACGTTATGCGACATTTTTGGGCGTGAGCTAGATAATTAATACGATAAAAAAATAATCGATGACAAGAGATGATGCGCAACAAAACTGGGAAATAATAGTTGAAAAAGGCTTTTCAGACTATGCCCTTCTGACAAAAGACGAAAAAGTTTGGTTTAATGTTGAACAATTAGTCATCGAGGGAATTTTCGACCATTACATAAACTACGGAGCTGAACATAATCAAGATACAATTGATGCTTTAAATTACTTAGGTTTTGAAGACATCTCTGAATTAATGAAACAAATAAATAGCTTTTTTAAAAATGGAAAACCACCTGTTGATATTGACGAAAGAAATGAAGAATGGAGTGACTTTTGTGATAGACATGAAAATCAACTCAATGAGATAGATGAAAAATTTTGGCTGAGAAGCAAAGAGTTAGAACTTGCGCTGTTAAATCATATCAACATGGCGAAACTTGGAAATTGATAAAACGTCGCATAACAGTGGTATCACGCAATTGCTGCTTCTCTTGTAAAATGAACCACCTTTTTCCATAACTTCGTTTTAGCTCCGCTCCGTTCGGCCTGCGGCCTAGGGTGTCCAGCCGAGTGTACTCAGTTCCAAATGCCGCAACTGACGTGAAGCCGCCGGACGTTGTGCGTGATTTTTGTTGTGTTGAAAGTTGGAGCTCCGCTCCTATTTCGTTTTGGGTGATTGGCTTGTGACTACATACGTTTACGTTGTCTTGGGATCAATAGTAAAACCAACGCACAACAGCGGTTTCAAGCAATTGCTGCTTTCCTTTTAAAATGAACTTCTTTTTTCCATAACTTCGCTTTAGCCCAAGCGCTGCTCTTCCTGCCACATTGGGTGATGCAAAGCAGGCGCTGGTTAACTATGATGCGGACCAAGCGGCCTAAAAAACATTGCAGATGAATACAATATCAGAATTTCGTGTGGTGCAAAGAGGCCTCTTAATGGTTACTTTACCTGTTATCCTGATCCTTTTTTGCTCCTGGTTCCTCTTGTTGGCGGTTAGTGAAATGAGACCGCAGTATTGTGCTGTTATTGCCTGCGCAATGGGATGGATTTATTGGGATTTTGCGCTTGTCAAATGGATTCGCTGGGCGCTGCAAAATGGAATCGACCAAAATCGGTTATTGAAAATCGGGAAACGCAATCTATTACTGATGAGTCATTTCCAAATTAAAAAAGAAGCCGAGAAACTAAGCCGATAAGTAAAAAAAATGCGCCACAGCCGACAAAAAACCGTCGCGAAAAACAAATTAAATTGCGCTTATTTTAGTCCGCGCGCAGCCAAATGGCTTAGCTGTGCCTGGCTTGCAGCCTCAGGCGGTGTTTTTGTTGTAAAATGTAAATGCTTTTTCCATAAATTTGTTTTAGTGCATGGGCTGTTCGGCCTGCGGGCGCCGTTGGCCCGAAGCGGGTGAATGTCAAAATTGTGCAGCAGGCGCATTAATGGAACTATATGAAACAAATGATTCTTCTATCACTGCTTTCTTCTATCAATTTTTCTTTCGCTCAAAAAGAAGAAGAAACTATTTTATTAAATGTTGAAGGCTTTTATTCTTTTGGTTGGGAATATTCAAACTTTAAACAAGTTGACTTAGATAAATGCCTGTTTTATAATGATCATTGGGCTACGTTTTTATCTAATGTAAAACTCAATGGAAAACCATACAATTTCAGTGAAGAAACAAATCGAAATGAAGTTTACATGAGAGTAAATGCAATTCAAAAAACTGGGAAAAACTATGGCCATTTAGGAAGTAGTAAATCTGAGATTCTGATCACAGAAATTTTAGAAATCGATACAACGAAAACTTTCGATGCCTGTTTAAAACAATATGGATATTTCAAAATCATAAAAAATTAACCAATATAAAATCAAGGCACTAACCTCAAAGATCAGAAAATTAATCGTCCTGTTTTTAATTGTACCTGTTTCAGTCGCTTTCCGTCAACCAAAAATCTGACTACGGCATTTCTTGGCGACATTTTGAAATACGCTGCATTCGCCGGGTACAATAAACCTAAAATTGTAGCAAGATTCGATACTGCTCAAGTGGAATCTCATTTGAAATGACTGATTGAGCAGGAAAACGGAACTTTTGTTGCCACAACGAAAAATTCAGAAGATGCTGTACGGCTAATAAAACTAACCAAATCAGAGAAAACGCTTTCAGTCAATTCACTTCGGCAGCAATATGAACAAAACCGGAAAACAGAAGATTTTGAAGGATATGAAATAATTAATTCAGAAGAAACGCTGGAAAATCTGGCTATATGTCAGCGCCGGCGATTTTTGATAAAAACTGCGGTGCTTTGCCCGTAAAATATAACGGCTATTTTCATACCTTCGTTTTTTTGCGGGCACAATCCGTTTTGACCGTGGCATCGCTTAACGCGCACGCACCATAGTTTAACTGCAAGTAACCCAAAGTCGTTTAAAAAATTTTACCTTTAATACTTTGACTATGGAATCGAATGTTCCTCTGCGAATGATACTTAATAATCTGAGTGCCAAAAAAGTTCACGAAGCCAAGCGGCTTGCTGACAATACAATAATTGTGAGAATCCAGGACGAGTCAGACTACGCGAAAATTTATTGCTTAAATGAAGACCTTTCGACAAAATGGCAATTAAAAACCATTTTTGAGCCTGACGGTTACCCCAATTCGATTGTCTGGGATACTCGATTTGATGAAAGAGCCGATGCCTGGGACAAAGCGTATGTCAATGATCTGAATTCCTTTGTAACCTCTTCGTTTAAAGGGTTTACAGTTACGGTTAATTATCGCAACGGGGAGATCATAAACTCAGTTTTCACAAGGTAATGTCGGCAGGCGACAGCGGTTTGCCCGCAGTTCGATCACGAGGGAATTGCCTTTCCTGCGAAAGGTAAGTGCTTTTTCCATAACTTCGTTTTAACTGACGCTCTGTTTGGCCTTTTGTATGAGGTGAACCGGCGGGATTTAAGCTCAGATTTATGGAAAGCCTACACTCAAAATCGTCTTTTCTGATCAAATGGATATCGCTGTTCTGGATAATAATTGGTTTATCGGGATTTGTTTTGGCGCTTTATCATGAACTGTGGGTTCCTTCGATTTTTGTTTTTTGCGTTGTCATTATGTTTACGGGTATTGCCAGGAACTTTCACTTTGATCTCAAAAAAGTATATCTTGATGAGGCGAATTGCCAGATCATAGTGAAAAATAAGGGCACTGACACGCGCATCGATTTTGATGACATCAAATATGTCAGGTTAACCAATATTATGAAGACACCGTTCCTGGTTATTGGATTCAAAAAAGATTTCGATTTTGGAAATGAGCTGACTTTTGCCCCGAGGGACTCCAGCCAATATTATAACAGCACTGAATCCAGACTGAAAAAAATACTCCAGAATTATCGCAGCCGTTAACGGTGTCCGGTTTGCGCATTGGGCTTACAGGGCGTTTTTTTTTTTTTTGCAATAGCCGACCGGTTTTTCCATAACTTCGCCTTAGCTTCGACCGGTTGCGCTTTTTTAATCACGTTCGACACCGGGTGCCGGGATGGCAATGCCGCAGCTGAAGCGAGGCCGCCGGTAATCGAAAACACCAACCTTTTTATATATTGAGGAATTATGCTTAAAAAATATATCGTTCTTTTCACCTTACTGTGTTCATTTTGCGCCTGTGATAAATCAATTGGTAACG
>CALRKC020000269.1:0-4480 GCA_943367895.1 Erythrobacter sanguineus
GTATATAAAAACGATTCGGATTTGCACGATTATAAGCAATCGCAAACCGGGACACCCGATTACAGTGACTTGCTTTTAGATCAATACATATCAGTCATCGAAATCGTCAACCCGATGCACCGCATGTGGAGCGATGGCCGTTGGAACAAGCTCACTATGGCGCACGGCTGCTATTGGGGCAAATGTACTTTCTGTGATATTTCGCTCGATTATATCAAAGTCTATGAGCCCGTCGCGGCAGCTTTGCTTTGTGACCGCATGGAGGAACTGATTGCTCAGACCGGACAGAATGGTTTTCATTTTGTTGATGAAGCGGCTCCGCCGGCATTAATGCGCGCTTTGGCAATTGAAATCCTGCGCCGGAAACTCACCGTAACCTGGTGGACAAACATCCGTTTTGAGAAAAGCTTTTCGGCTGATTTATGCTGGTTGCTCAAAGCCTCTGGCTGTATTGCCGTTTCCGGAGGATTGGAAGTCGCCTCGGACCGGCTTTTAAAGTTGATTGATAAAGGTGTTACGGTAGAACAGGTGGCGAGAGTCACCCGCAATTTCACCGAAGCGGGAATCATGGTACATGCTTACCTGATGTATGGTTACCCGACACAAACCATTCAGGAAACTGTCGATAGCCTCGAGATGGTACGCCAGATGTTTGAAGCAGGGATTTTACAATCGGGTTTCTGGCATCAGTTTGCCATGACGGCACACAGTCCGGTAGGGTTGTATCCTGAGAAGTTTGGTGTGCTGAAGGAAACCGAAGCCATCGGGAGTTTTGCCAATAACGACATTAATTTTAAAGACAGGACTGGAATCGACCACGATAAATTCAGCTTTGGATTGAAGAAGTCACTTTTCAATTTTATGCACGGCATCTGTTTCGATTACGGGCTGCAGGATTGGTTTGATTTTAAAATTCCGGCTACAAAGGTCTCCCCGGATTTCATTTTTGACGCAATCAATGAACCGGAAAGTTTTAATACCCGGCCTTCCGCTAAAATAATCTGGTTGGGAACAGCGCCTGCACTGGACTATTTTATCAAATCTAAAAAAGGAAACTCTTGGGAGATGGCAGCATTGACTTTCCATGCCAAGAAAGAAACATTTACCATTCAGTTTAACAGGCCGGAAGGGGAATGGCTTGCCGGATTACTCGAAAAACTCCATGTTACAAACCAGAAAGTGTGGAGTTTCCAGGAAATTAAGTTGGATTTTGAACAGTCTTTTGATGACTTCGAGTTGTTTTGGTATTCAAAACCGATACAGGCACTTAAGCAAAAGGGACTGCTGACGTTATAGTAATCAGTCTTTTTCTGTTTCTTCAGATTCCTGCTTTTTGCCTTTTTCTTTTTTATCGTCCTTGTCTTTTTTTTCGGCCTTATTTTTCAAAGCTTCAAATTTTGCCAGTTGTTCCTTGTTCAGCAATTGTTTGATCTTTGCTTCCATCTTCTCTTTGACAATATTTATTTTTTCGTTTTTACCGCTGTCGGGAATTTCTTCAACCGTGATCGACATTACCTGATCCTTGTATTCCTGAATGAAATTCTTTGCCGCTGCCTTCTGGAAATCGTCCAGCGAAAGCTCTTTAGCCATTTTGTCGGCTGATGCCTGTACGAAATCAAATTCCTTGTTATTGTTCTTGTTTTTCGATTCCTTAAACTGTCCGGGGCCGCCAATTCTGTGATCGACGCCACCATATTGCGCAAATGTGAAAGTAGCTGCAAAAAGTGCCAGGATGGTAATCAGTTGTTTCATAACTAAATATCTTAGGATTTTGAATGCTCCAAAATTAAGCGATTAATCATTAAGATGCTTTCTCGCAGCGCGATTTTTATCCGTAAGCCAAAATTTCATCGGGTTTTGATATTATTTGATAGCTGCAAAATGGTTTTAAGCTGTATTTTTACCCGTCACTTGTTTTACGCTTTATGAGAATTTCTACGGCAAAGCCGATTTTATTTCTGTTATTATTGATTTCTTCCGGCGTTTACGCTCAGGAGATTACACGCAATTTCGCACAAATCATAACGCACGGCCGTGTGGAACGAAGTGACGATGGCATCACACTCATCGGTTCAGCGGCTTCGCTTGTGTTCGCATTTGAAGGCGATTCATTAAGTCTTGAACTGGAAAGCCGGGACAGTTGGGAACATCACAATTATGTCTCGATAGTGCTTGACGGCACTTACATCAAAAGGCTTAAGATTGAGAAAGGCCCCGGACGATGGTACCATATACCGGTTCAGGCCACCGAAAAGCGCCTTCATAGCATTGCGATTTATAAGGCCACTGAAGCGGCAAACGGAACCGTTGTTTTCAGCAATGCCTCGGCGGCAATGGCGGCGCCTGGGGGTTCAAAAAAGACAAAGCGTATTGAATTTATCGGCAATTCCATAACCTGTGGCATGGGCAACGATACCGCTGAAATTCCATGTGGGACCGGGGAATGGTTCGATCAGCACAACGCTTATTGGGCGTATGGGCCAATCCTTTCGAGAAAACTGGGTGTTGATTTCCTGTTGAGTTCGGTTTCCGGAATTGGGATGTACCGTAACTGGAACGACGAACATGATAAGGAAGCCATTATGCCGGATGTCTATGGGAAACTGGACCTGAATCGCGATTCCCAAAAACGATATGATTTCAGTTTCCAGCCGGATATCATCAGCATTTGCCTGGGGACAAACGATCTTTCTGATGGGGATGGCAAAAAAAGCAGACTGCCGTTTAACGAGGAGCAATTCACCTCCAATTATATAGCGTTTATTAAGATGCTTTACAGCCACAACCCGAATGCTCGTATTGCTTTACTGACCAGCCCGATGCTATCCGGCGAGAAGCACGAAACACTGGTACGCTGCCTTAAGAAAGTGATGGCTGCCTTTACAGAAGACAGGATACATCTGCCAATCGCGTTATTTGAATTCAAGCCCATGAAACCCAATGGCTGTACCTATCATCCCGATATTGACGACCACAAAGCCATGGCAGCACAGCTGGAACCTTTTTTCGCAAAATTACTTCATGAGAAATAAAATATTATCTTCGATATTGGTTCTGCTGCTATCCCACACACTTATGGCCAATGTGACCCTTCCTGCTTTTTTCTCAGACAATATGGTATTGCAACGCAATGCAGTTGTTTCGATATGGGGCTGGGGCAATCCAAATGAGGAAATTACGCTGACAACCGGCTGGGATAAAAAACAGTATAACGTAAAGACCGGCAATCAGGCCAATTGGAAAATCGCAATCAACACACCCGAAGCGGGAGGGCCATACACGATTACCATAACAGGGTACAATGAATTAATCCTGAAAAACATCCTGATTGGCGAAGTCTGGCTGTGTTCCGGGCAGTCGAATATGGAAATGTCGGCTTCATGGGGGATAAAGAATGGCGACGTGGAAGTGGCCGCTGCTACAGACAGTGATATCCGTTTCTTTACTGTTTCAAAGCATGCCGCTGTCACACCACAGGACAATCTTTTGGGCAACTGGGAGGTGTGCAGCCCGGAAACGATGAAAAACTTCAGTGCCGTGGGGTATTTTTTTGCAAAACGCCTGCGCGAAGACCTGAAAGGCGTTCCGATTGGGTTAATCTCGTCCGCCTGGGGCGGCACTCCGGCTGAGATATGGATGCCGGAAGACGTCATAAATAATGATCCCGTCCTGCTGGAAGCCGCCCAAAAGATCAACCCGGAGCAATGGGGGCCGGAGCAGCCGGGGCGTGCGTTTAACGCCATGATCAATCCGCTTGTGGGCTTCAGGCTGGCAGGTGTGTTGTGGTATCAGGGGGAGCGGAATGTCGGAGCGGAACATTATGACAGGACACTGACTGCGCTGATTGCCTCCTGGCGCGACAAATGGCAGCAGGACTTTCCGTTTTATATCGTGCAGATTGCACCTTTTAATTACGGAAATAACAATGAAGCCGGTGCCCTGATTCGTGATGTACAAAGGAGAGTGTCGGAAAGTGTCCCCAATTCCGGCCTGGTCGTGACCGGCGATGTATCGACCGCCGACGACATTCATCCGAAGGATAAGAAACCGGTAGGAACCAGGCTCGCGCTGCTGGCATTAAAGCATCACTATCATGATTATAATGGCGTTGTGAATGGTCCGCAATACCGCAGCATAAAGATTGAAAAAGACCGGATCGTTGTGTCTTTCGACAATGCGGAAGGCCTTTATTTTAAAGAGAAGATGCCAGCCCAGTTTGAAATTGCAGGGCCTGACAAAATATTTTATGCTGCAGATGCCAGAATACCGGGTACCACGGTACTGCTGCATTCATCAAGGGTGAAGCAGCCCGTGACAGTGCGATATGCATGGAAGAACACCGCATTGCCTTCGCTGTTTAATGCCGCTGGTTTGCCGGCTTCGACGTTTGGTTCGGAATGATAAAGGATTGCGTGAGATTTGAAATTAAAAGGAGGAAGCCCAGTGGACTTCAGGTGTTTTTACGTCTTTTAAGGACAGA
>CALRKC020000270.1:0-4462 GCA_943367895.1 Erythrobacter sanguineus
TTGGGCGTAGCCCGAAAACATTGAGGATAAAACAACAAAAAGGGCAAAATACTTTCTAATTCGCATAAATCCTATATTAATTTAAGGTCAAATTTAACATAAACTTGGGAGCAAAAGTAGATAATATTAATTAAACATGTACATTTGCACCCTGTTAAGAAATTCTTATTCTTTTCGAATTAAATTAATTTAAACTTATTTATGAAAAAACTTGTATTTAGTATTCTGTTTGTGATGCAGGCTTTATTGGGCTGGGCGCAACAAAATGCTACTGTTAGCGGGAAAGTTGTCGACTCCAAAACCCAAAAACCTTTGCAAAGCGTTGTTGCGTCGATCCAAAACACAAACCTTACCGGACTGACCAATGCTGAAGGTATTTTTGTGATTGAAGGCGTGGTAATCGGAAAACAATTGTTGAAAGTTACGAGTACCGGCTATGCGCAGCAAATCCTACCTATTGAATTAAAGGAAGGACAGAAACTTGATCTGGGGACTGTTGTCCTTGAAGAAGATGTGACATCGGAACAGGAATTAAGCCTTATTACGATCACGGAGAATGACCTTGGTGATGACAACAGCGGGTCTGAAAGCACTTCGGGTCTGCTTCAGGCAAGCCGCGACGCCTACCAACAGGCTGCTGCCTTCAACTGGGGACAGGCGCGTTTCAGGATCCGTGGATTGGATAACGAATACGGAACAACGATGATCAACGGTGTGATCATGAACAAAATTTATGACGGAAGGCCACAATGGGGCAACTGGGGCGGATTGAATGATGCTACCCGTAACCAGGAGTTTACCATGGGTTCTGCCCCATCTGACTACACTTTCGGTGGGATTCTTGGTACACAGGAAATCAATACAAGGGCTTCTATATACAGGCCGGGAACAAGAATCTCTTTTTCAAGCACCAACACCAACTATGCCTGGAGGGCGATGGGTACGCATGCCTCGGGTATGAATGCCGACGGATGGGCGTATGTGATCTCAGCCGGAAGAAGATGGGCTAAAGAAGGGTATTTTGAAGGAACTGATTACAGTGCGAATTCACTTTTCGCGAGTGTTGAAAAGAAATTCAATGAGCACCACAGCTTAAACCTTACTGCGATTTATGCACAAAACAGTCGCGGGAAAAACTCTCCTAATACTAAAGAAGTAACCGATCTTGCCGGTGTTAAATACAATTCTTACTGGGGTTGGCAGGAAGGCCGCAAAAGAAATTCAAGGGATAAGGATCTTGAAGAACCAATCCTGATGCTGAACCATTACTGGAAAATCAATGAAAAAAACAAACTGAACAGCAGTCTGTCCTACCAAATAGGACGTATCGGTAACAGCCGTATTGATTTCGCTGAACAGACTGTGGCAATTGACCCGTTTACAAACCAGAATCTTGGATTCCTTCCGGATCCTGCTTATTATAAAAATCTGCCAAGCTATTACACTTCCCTTTATAATCCAGATGACTATACTGACTTCCAGGGTGATGACCCGGTGAATGTAGCCAATGCCGCGGCAGTAAGGTCACAGTTTCTTGCCAACAAGCAAATCAACTGGACAGCGATGTACAGGGCCAATGCTGCAGCACTTGACGGAAAAAGTAACTACGTACTTTACGAAGATCGTACTGACGATAAGTTAATTACCGCCAATTCCATTTTTACATCGCAGCTTTCAGACAACATTTCGATGAATGCCGGTGTAACTTACAGAAAACTGAAATCAGAGAACTTCCAGAACCTGCTGGACCTTTTAGGAGGTACTTATTTTGCTGATGTTGACGGATTCTATTCAGGAGATCAGGGACAGCCTAACCTGAACAACCCGGACCATATCGTCCGTGAAAATGAGCGTTACGGTTACAACTATATCCTGAAGGCCGATGTAATCGACGCGTTTACACAGTTTAAATTCTCTTACAACAAATTTGATTTCTATCTGGCTGAATCTTTCAGTATGTCAGTATATCAAAGAGAAGGACTTTACAGAAATGGCCTGTACCCTAACAACTCATTTGGAGACAGTAAAAAGACAAACTTTGAAACCTTCGGATTCAAAGGTGGTGTTACTTATAAAATCAGCGGAAGGCAATTCCTGAACTTCAATGCGGTACACATGACAAAAGCTCCGACATTAAGGAGTACTTATACTAATGCCAGGCTGAATGACAACGTTGCCAATGGGATTGACAATGAAGTTATCACCAGTGTTGATGCAAGCTATATCATGAGGGCACCGAAATTCAAAGGAAGGCTGACAGCTTTTATGTCAAGGTCGAAACACGGCACTGCAAATACTTTCTTTTACGCAGAAGGCGCCATTGATGATACTGATGGTGACGGATCAGATGATAGTAATGCTTTTGTAGGACAAAGTATCTCTGACATCTCTAAAAGGAATATCGGCGCTGAATTGGGTGCTGAATACCAGATTACCTCTACTATAAAAGCCACATTGGCAGCTTCGTATGGTGAATACATCTATGACGGAAATCCGAACGTAACACTTACAAATGATGCGCTTGCATCCGCAGACAACACAAATCCGATTATCGAATACGGTGAATCCAACATGAAGAATTACAGACAGGCCGGAACACCACAACAGGCTTATTCTATTGGATTGGAATATCGCGATCCTAAATTTTGGTGGATTGGCGCCAATGCCAATTATCTTGGAGATAATTATATTGACATTTCCCCGTTATTGCGTACGAATGAGTTTTACAGAAACCCTAATGATCCTTTCGGCCTGCCGTTTCCTGAAGCTACACCTGAAAGAGGAAGGGAATTGCTGAAACAAGAGAAATTTGACCCAATCCGTCTGGTAAATCTTACAGGTGGAAAATCATGGAGGATAGACAACAAAACTTTTGGGTTCTTTGCTTCCGTAAATAATGTTTTTGACTTAACTTACAAGACCGGAGGTTTTGAGCAGGCCAGGAACGCCAACTTCAGGGAGCTGAATCAGGATGTTTCAAGCGGTACACCTGCTTTTGGGCCGAAATATTTTTATGGCTACGGACGCACATATTTTGTGAATCTATACATTCAATTTTAAAAAAAATAGATATGAAAATTAAAAATTTAAAAATCTGGACGCTGGCAGCCTTTGCTATGGGCTTACTGGCAAGTTGTACACAGGATGACGACTACACTACCGCTCCATTTACACCGCTTCTTTTGGGTGAGGATTTTTTACACAGTGATGACAACACTCCTTTAGTAATCACGGGTTGGGAAAACTTTGCCTCTGCAGGGACTGCAAAATGGAAGCAGCAGGTTTATCAGGGGAATGGTTATGCCGAATTCACTTCCTATCAATCTGCCGAATTATCAAATGTAGCCTGGCTGGTTTCTCCTGCCGTGAACATGGACGCACAGGAAAACGAAATCCTTAGATTTCAGGTCTCACAAAGTTACGTAACCAATACTGTTGCGAACAAGCTGGAAGTTTTGGTTTCAACAGATTATGATGGAACAAATTTCGCTACTGCTACATGGACACCGATTCAGGCAAACCTGCCAACTTCGGATGCTACTTATTTTGAATTCCAGGATTCAGGTAAAATTGATTTATCAGGTTATACAGGAAACCTTCATGTGGCTTTCAAAGTTACGGGTTCAGGCACGAATACCTCTTTGGATGGTTCGTACCAGATTGACAACGTAAGGATTTATCACAACTAATTATTGCAAAAAAATATGAAATCAAATATTTTCAAATCCGTTTTCATGGCGGCACTTTTAACCGGTGTTATTGCAGGTTGTGCCAATGATGACGACTATGGCACGCCAAACCTGGATTGTCCTGAGACAAGCCTGACTGCCAACAAAACTGTTCAGGAAATTATTGCACAGGTTCCTGCTACTGTTGATCCTGCGATGCCTTATGCAGCCAATGACATTATTGAAGCATATGTGACTTCAAGTGACGAAGGTGGGAATTTCTACAAATCTATTTCTTTCCAGACGAATCCTACGGATGGCTCTGCGCCGGTTGGATTCAGTGTTCCCGTTGACGCAGGAGGTACTTTTGTAAACTATCCTCCGGGAACCAAAGTATTCATTAAGATGCAAGGTCAATACACTGACATTTACAACGGATCAATGCGTATTGGCGGTCTGTATGAATTAGACCCTGCGACAGAAACGGATCCTGCGGTTTACGCTGTGGGAAGACTTTCTATCTTTGATTATGGAAAAGTAATGGTACGTTCATGCACCAGGCTCGATGAGAGTGATTTTGTGCGGACAGTTACTGTTGCACAGGCTAAAAACGATGCCAACCTGAATACACTGATTGAATTGGATAACGTCCAGTTTTTAGATGCTGTAGTAGGCAATACTTTATATGATGCTGATAATGACCTTGGTGGTGCTACGAATCACCTTTTAACAGATGCTTTTGGAAATACCATCATATTCCGTACCAGCAGTTTCGCTAACTTCTCCGGAGATAT
>CALRKC020000271.1:0-4448 GCA_943367895.1 Erythrobacter sanguineus
TACCATATTCTCAACTTTTTAAAATCCGTTTAGTATGAATTCAAAGTTTACAAAAATCGTCAGGATACTCCTTGCCCTGATCCTTCTTGCCTTCGGCCTGAACAAAATGCTCCCGACACCATTCATTCCGCTTCCCACACCACCTGATAAAGCAATGAGCTTCATGACATCACTTGGTGAAACAGGATATGTGCTTAAGCTTGTTGGTGTTATGGAAATCATCATCGGACTTTTACTGCTGTTTAAGAAGTGGGTTCCTTTTGCACTGATATTGCTGGTTCCGATTTCATTAAATATTTTGCTGTTCCACCTGTTTCTGGATGTATCCGGCATTGCCGGCGCTTTTGTCGTTGCAATATTGAATGGTATCCTGATCTATAAACACTGGAAAGCTTACAAGCCGCTTTTTAACTAATTCCGGAATTGTTTTTCCCTATTTTTGTGCAACCAAAATATAAATCAATGAAAAAAATATTTTTAATGATGGTTGCCACATCCGCTATTACAGCCAATGCACAGCAGCGTCCTGCCTATCCGGTTACCAAAAAAGGAAGCGTTACCGACAATTATTTCGGCACTACCGTGAGTGACCCTTACCGCTGGCTCGAGGACGACCGCTCCAAGGAAACCGCAGAATGGGTTCAGAAGGAAAATGCGGTAACTTTTGATTATTTGTCAAAAATCCCTTTCCGTGATGCGATAAGGGAAAGGATGGAACAGTTGTGGAATTACGAAAAGATATCTGCGCCTTTCAAAGAAGGAGGTTATACATATTATTACAAGAACAACGGCTTGCAAAACCAGAGCGTCCTCTATCGTAAGGACAAAAGTGGAAAAGAAGAGATTTTCCTTGACCCCAATACGTTTTCGAAAGATGGCACGACTTCGCTCGTTACGGTTGCGTTTTCAAAAGATGGTTCGCTAGCCGCTTATTCGGTTTCAGAAGCGGGCAGTGACTGGAATAAAATCACTGTTATCGATGCGCAAACGAAAAAGAAACTCGAGGAAGAGCTCGTTGACGTAAAATTCAGCAGTATTTCCTGGCTTGGCAAAACAGGATTCTATTATTCAAGCTATGAAAAGCCAAAAGGGAGTGAGCTGTCTGCAAAAACAGACCAGCACAAACTCTATTTCCACAAATTGGGGACGCCTCAAAAGCAGGACAAGGTGGTTTTCGGCGATAAGGAAAAACGCCGCTATGTAGGCGGAAGCGTTTCCGAGGATGAAAAATACCTCATTATCGGGGCGGCGAATTCTACTTCAGGAAATGAACTGTATTTAAAAGATCTTACCGTACCGGACAGCCCAATCATCGCTGTGGTGACCGGTTTTGATACGGATACCGACTATCTTTATAACATCGGTTCCAAATTTTACCTCACTACCAATCACAATGCGCCAAACAAGAAGATTGTAACTGTTGATGCCAAAGCGCCCCAACAGAAAAACTGGAAGGAATTTATCAAACAGGCCGAATTTGTTCTTGCTCCTTCAACCGGTGGCGGATACATCTTTGCAAGTTATATGAAGGATGCCATAACAGTAGTAATGCAATATGACTTCGATGGAAAATATGTGCGTACTGTCGAGCTGCCCGGCTTAGGAACCGCTACAGGTTTCAGCGGTAAGGAAAAAGAAGATCAATTGTATTATTCGTTTACCAACTATACCACGCCGGGAACCATTTATGCATTTGATCCCGGAAAAGGCCTTTCCAAAATATATGATAAGCCTAAAATTGATTTTGACGCAGATAAGTTCGAATCCAGGCAGGTTTTCTACAAATCAAAAGACGGTACCCAGGTGCCCATGATTATCACTTATAAAAAAGGCATACAACTGAATGGCAAGAACCCTACAATCCTGTATGCTTATGGCGGGTTTAATGTAAGCCTGACACCGTCATTCAGTATTTCAAATGCCGTGTGGCTCGAGATGGGCGGCGTGTATGCTGTGGCCAATTTACGTGGTGGCGGCGAATACGGAAAAAAATGGCACGATGACGGGACCAAAATGAACAAGCAGAATGTCTTTGATGATTTTATCGCTGCCGCAGAATACCTGATTGCGCAAAAATACACGTCTTCAGATTTCCTTGCCATAAAAGGTGGTTCGAACGGCGGATTGCTTGTCGGGGCCACGATGACGCAGCGTCCGGAGCTGATGCGGGTTGCACTCCCGGCCGTAGGCGTAATGGACATGCTGCGCTACCACACTTTCACTGCGGGTGCCGGTTGGGCGTATGACTATGGTACTGCTGAAGACTCGAAAGAGATGTTCAATTACCTGAAGGGATATTCACCGGTCCACAATGTAAAGGACGGCGTGAAATATCCCGCAACACTGGTGACAACCGGAGATCATGATGACCGTGTCGTTCCCGCACACAGTTTCAAGTTTGCTGCGGAACTTCAGGAAAAACAATTCGGAAGCAATCCGGTACTGATTCGCATTGAGACCAATGCCGGTCACGGTGCAGGGAAACCCGTTTCAAAAACCATACAGGAGGCCGCCGATATCCAGGCGTTTACTTTATACAATATGGATGTAAAGCCTTCTTTCAAATAAAACTTTCGAAGTCAAAATAAGGAATCCCGGTATGCGCCGGGATTTTTTTGTTTCATTTGATAACGAACCGCCGGGCAGAAATCGAGTTAAAGCAGAAAATAACCCAACGTAATCGATCCATAAATAAAGCCTTTTACGCCGTCCCTTTTCAATTCCTTTCCGCGATAAACAAAAACATAAGAAAGATCCCATTTTCCTTTTCGGTATTTCAGGCCTGCTTCCGCATTAAAACGGAAGGGCATTACGTCGTAAGTCACAGGGCTGTTATCGCTGAACATGCTGCCTTGTATCGTGGCATCATACAATTGGTAATTCAAATGGGGGACAAGGAACAGGTAAAATTCACTTTGTTTCCGGAAAGCATCTTTATCCCTGTCAATAGAGGCCTGGTATAAATTGGATTGATATACCGGAAGCAATGGCTTCAGGCTGAGCCGCGACAAAACACCAATCGATATGCCCGAGTTTACGGTGCCCGCCTTAACATCTGCGGATGCGTGGAAATCATGATAAGTGCTGCTTAACTTGTTCAGTATCTTATGAGAGTAGGACGCGTTTAACTGCAGCGCCAATGCATTCCGTATCTGATGCTCCCAACCTTCCACGGCAATATACCCGAAGGTGTTGTGAAAAAACTCCTGCATTTCGCGTCCAAAGGCATTCGGCCCGACATAACCCGCCTGAAAATCAAGTTTTAATACCGATTGGTTCTGATAAAAAGTATGCATGCCATAATTTCCGAACAGATAACCCGCAAAAGGCCTGTCGTTCCTGAAAATTTCCGAAGCCCGGATGTTGTATGGATTATAAATATATTGCCCAATCCGGAAGTCATGGATGCGCTTATTGATCTTTTCCGTTTGCTTTTTGCCGAGATATCGGTAGAAAATCTCAAAACCATTCGTATAATAACGGTCACTCACTGTGGAAACGTAAAGGTCATTGTCCAATACCAGACCCAACTCGGCAGGGCTTTTCTGGCAGTACCCAACAAAGCCGAAGAAAAGTAAAATAAATGGCAAACGCATCTTAGTAATTGAGTTTCCCGACATAACGCATGTGTTTGATGATACGGCTTTTTCTGCGTTCAATAAATGACGAGGAATTGCTGGCTTTGTACTTTCTTGGATTGGGCAGGATTGCTGCGATTCCTGCCGCATCGCGTTTGGTTAGATTGTCCGCCTTCTTTTTATACCAATATTGGGAAGCCGCTTCTATGCCATAAACGCCGTCTCCCATCTCGATACTGTTTAGGTAAACTTCCATAATGCGTTCCTTACCCCAGATCAATTCGATGAGGAAGGTAAAATATGCCTCAAAACCTTTCCTGATATAGCTTCGTCCCTGCCACAGGAATACATTTTTTGCTGTTTGCTGTGAAATGGTGCTGCCGCCACGGAGCTTTTTCCCTTTTTCATTGTTCTTCATGGCTTTTCGCATTGCGTTAAAGTCGAAACCGTTGTGGGTAAGGAAAGTGGCATCTTCACTGGCAATAACGGCTTTTTGCATATGTAGCGAGATATCCTCGATCGGGACCCAGTCGTGTTTGCAGACCATTTCTTTTCCATTCCATTTTTGCTCGATACTCCGCGTAATCATCAGCGGTGTAAAAGGAACCGGAACCCATTTGAATATAATGACGGACAAGATACTCAGCCCGAAAAACCAAAGCATGACCTTAAACAGGAATCGCATTACTTTGCGCATCCTTGTTTGTTTTTTTGGCGTTTTCTCTGTCGTGGCTTTTGTCGCCGGTTTCCGTTTTGTAATTTTTGTTGCCATCTATACTAAATCTGCTAATTCTTTCCCTACCAGGCTGCCAATCGCCACACCCATACCTCCCAGCCGCACGCCACAATACACATGTTCCGACAATTGGG
>CALRKC020000272.1:0-4437 GCA_943367895.1 Erythrobacter sanguineus
CGTCGATGCTTATGTTGAAGCCACCGCACGCCGTTCAGAACGAGAGCGTATGGCCGACGTGAAGACAATTTCCGGTGTGTTTACCGGTGCTTATGCCGAGCATCCGTTTACCAAAGAACCCATTCCGGTATGGATCGGCGATTATGTACTGGCGGGTTACGGAACGGGAGCTGTAATGGCCGTTCCGTGTGGCGACGAGCGCGATTATGCGTTTGCAAAACACTTCGGGATTGAGATCAAGAACATTTTCGCGAATGCAGATATCTCCGAAGAAGCTTATGCCTCAAAAGACAATGTGGTCATTGCGAATTCTGATTTCCTTGACGGACTGAATTATAAGGAAGCAACAAAGAAGGCGATTACCGCTCTCGAAGAAATCAACCAGGGCAATGGCAAGACGAATTACCGTTTGCGCGATGCGGTATTTTCCCGCCAAAGGTACTGGGGTGAACCGTTTCCGGTATACTACGTGAACGGCATGCCGCAGATGATTGACAAGGAACATTTACCGATCCGCCTGCCTGAAGTTGAAAAGTATCTTCCGACAGAAGACGGACAGCCGCCACTTGGAAACTCGAAGGAATGGGCGTGGGATACTGCAAAAAATGAGGTCGTTTCGAATGACAACATAGACCATTTAACTGTGTTCCCGCTTGAATTAAACACGATGCCGGGCTGGGCAGGAAGCTCCTGGTACTGGCTGCGCTACATGGATGCACACAATGAGGCCGAGTTTGTTTCGAAAGAAGACGAAGCCTATTGGCAGAACGTCGATTTGTATATCGGCGGAAGCGAGCATGCAACCGGGCATTTACTGTATTCCCGTTTCTGGAACAAGTTTTTGAAGGACCGCGGATTTATTACTCAGGATGAGCCGTTTAAGAAGCTGATCAATCAGGGGATGATTTTGGGGACGAGTGCGTTTGTTTACCGCCTTGAAGGAACAAATACTTTTGTATCAAAAAACAAAGCGGCTGATCAAAAGATACAACCAATTCACGCCGACGTCAATATTGTCAATTCATCAGACGAGCTTGATATTGAAGCCTTTAAAAACTGGCGTTCAGATTTTGCAGATGCTGAATTCATCACTGAAGACAACGGCAAATTCATAGTTTCCCGCGAAGTCGAAAAGATGTCCAAATCCAAATACAACGTCGTTACCCCGGACTTAATCTGCGAGGAATACGGTGCGGATACTTTACGCCTCTACGAAATGTTCCTCGGGCCACTCGAGCAATCCAAACCATGGAACACCGCAGGCATCACCGGCGTGTTCGGGTTTTTGAAGAAATTATGGAAACTGTATTTTGATGACAAAGGATTGATCGTAAATGCCAATCCGGCATCAAAAGAAGCACTAAAAACACTCCACAAGACAATTAAAAAAGTTCAGGACGATATCGAGAATTTCTCATTCAACACGTCCGTAAGCCAGTTTATGATCTGCGTAAATGAGCTGACTGCATTGAACTGCCACGAGCGCGTCATTTTAGAGCCGTTGGCCATCGTCATTTCCCCTTATGCGCCGCACATCGCAGAGGAATTGTGGAAACAGCTCGGCCACGAAGGCAGCATCTCGACCGTGCCGTTCCCGATCTTCAATCCGGAGCACCTCGTGGAAAGCAGTAAAGAATACCCGGTTTCTTTCAATGGGAAAACCAAATTCTTTATCGAACTGCCACTGGATTTGACAAAGGAACAGATCGAGGAAACCATCATGAACGACGAACGCACGCTGAAACAGCTTGAAGGCCGTACGCCAAATAAGGTCATTATCGTTCCGGGGAAGATTATCAATATCGTCGGATAATTTTTTACGGGTTCGGTGCGTTTCCGATATCTGTCAAAATGACATTTGCGGACTTTGGCGTATAATTTGATACGGAGGAACTAAATAAAAAAGTTATAAAGATGATTTACGACCCTATTTACTGGATCATCCTCGGTGCGATAGCCCTAGCAAGCTGGGCTGTCAGTGCGAGGCTCAAAAGCAAATTTGAATTTTATTCCAAGGTGCATTTGCGCAACGGCATGTCCGGCGCAGAGATTGCAGAGAAAATGCTTGCCGATCATGGGATACGCGATGTCCGGGTAATTTCCACCCAGGGTCGCCTTACCGACCATTACAATCCCGCCGACAAGACCGTAAACCTCAGCGAAGCGGTATACAACGAACGGAATGCCGCAGCCGCAGCCGTCGCCGCACACGAATGTGGCCACGCCGTACAACATGCACAGGCCTATAGCATGCTTACCTTGCGTTCGCAAATGGTACCGGTGGTCAACATCGGTTCAGGATTGGCGCCAATCATTATCATCATCGGTATTGTCATGGGCGCTGCCGCAAAATCGGGTCTTGGGTTCTACATTGCCATCGCAGGACTGCTCATCATGGCCGTGGTTACCGCCTTCAGCTTTGTAACGCTGCCGGTAGAGTACGACGCGAGCAATCGCGCATTGGCGTGGCTTAGGAACAAGAACATGCTCAGCCAACAGGAGTATGCCGGAGCCGAAGACGCGCTGAAATGGGCCGCAAGAACCTATGTTGTTGCCGCAATCGGTGCCGCTGCCACACTATTGTATTGGGCCATGCAGGTGTTCGGTGGCAGGAGAGACTAAATTTGAAAACCTTAAAAGGAAATCCGCTTCGAAAGTTGCGGATTTTTTTTTTGGAGCTGATCCGGCTGTTCGCTTCTATCTTTTATTTTTTTAAAGAAAAAAAATAAAAGGATAGCCGCTGCCATCCGGGCTAGGCGTCCCGTTTCCACTGAAATCGAAGACATTGCTGCGCGCCGGGACTGCCTACTGAGACTGCCCGCTGTTCCGCATCCCCCAGTCCGCCAGTACATTTAATGCAGGGAGCAATTCCGCTCCTGAGTCTGAAAGTGCATACTCTACATGTGGCGGCATAATTTCAACCACAATCCGCTGTACCAGATTATCCGATTCGAGTTGCTTGAGGTGTTGTATCAGCATCTTTTCGGTAATCGGCGGAATGGCTTTGCGGAGCTCACTATAGCGTAGTTTACCATTCCTGAGGTTCCATAAAATCAACGGTTTCCACCTTCCGCCTACTTTATCCAGTGCATAACTCACGGGGCAAACCACCATAATGGCTTTGCGGTTCTCATTATTTGTCGAAGCTTCCTTGATATTTCTCATTACATACTTTTTGGTAGGTACTTGTACAAAAGTAAGTATAAAAATACCTTTGACCAATAAATTTTTAAAATATAAAAACAATGAAATATGTATTGACCGGCTCGACCGGAAACATTACGAAGCCCTTGGCTGAAAAACTGATTGCGAATGGCCACGACGTAACCATCATCAGCAGTGACGAAAATAAAAAACAAGCCATTGAAAACCTTGGTGCCAAAGCCGCTATCGGGAGTGTCCTGGATGCCAATTTCGTTACGGGTGCATTCTCGGGTGCAGATGCCGTTTACCTGATGATCCCACCTGATTTTACCGTAACCGACTGGAGGGGATTCCAGGATGAAGTGTCTGAAAGTTATATCAAGGCCATTCAGCAAAGTGGTGTCAGGAACGTGTTACAGCTGAGCAGCATTGGCGCCGATCTGGGAACGGGTGCGGGTCCGATAGACGGATTGGCTTATCTCGAAAGGAGGCTTGACTCGATTGATGGGATAAACGTGCTCAAATTACGCCCTTCGTATTTCTACACCAACTTCTATTCCATGGTTGATATGATTAAACAGGCCGGGATTCTTGGTTCAAACCTGGGAAGCGGTGACCAAAAACTCATCCTGACGCATCCCGCTGATATTGCCGATGCCGCTGCAAAACACCTCTTAGCACTTGATTTTAAAGGGCAAAGCTATGAATATGTATCCAGTGACATCCGCTCTTTTTCAGAAATAGCGAAGGCAATCGGTACAGCCGTTGGAAAACCGGAACTGCCATGGATCGGCTTTTCAGATGAAGACGCTTTAAACGGCATGCTCCAGTCAGGCCTCGCAAAAATCTTTGCGGAAGGCTATGTACAGATGGGGAAATCAATCCGGGAAGGGCTGATCCAGGCGGATTATTTTGAACGCAGCGAGCAACCGGGCGGGAGGGTGAAACTGGAAGATTTTGTGAAGGAATTCGCCGGAAGATTTGGCAATTAGAAAATGAGATGATTAGAAAACCAATCCGCAGCATTTATGTGTTGCGGATTTTTTATTTCACTAAGAATCTGCGAGATTTAATTGTCATTATCCAAAACCAAATATAAATCCACACCGAAGAAAGATAGTCCCCTCCTAGTCATTATCCAATTATCTGATTGACTAGTTTTCTAATTTACAACTGAATCTGCCGCTCAATCTGCTGATCCAGCGAGATGAAAGTCTCCGTCCTCGAAACCCCCTCAATCGCCTGGATTTTGGTGTTCAGCAAATGCATCAGGTGTTCATTATCACGACAGAT
>CALRKC020000273.1:0-4428 GCA_943367895.1 Erythrobacter sanguineus
TTACTCACAGATTGTCAACAGGAATTTCCAATTGATGTTCATGGCCGATGTCATTACGCAAAGTGGATACCTGAGTCTCCCTTTTCACAGGGTTTATTTTACTGACGGGTCGCCAAATCAGGAAAACCTGCCGGATACGAGATTAAAAATCCCATTGGCGGTAAGGGGAAGTTATTTCCTTGGCGATAATTTCATCATCCGGGGGTATTACCGTTTTTACACTGATGACTGGGGTCTGAAGTCACACACCGCCGATCTTGAAGTACCCGTTAAACTTTCGCCTGTCTTTTCGTTAAGCCCATTTTACCGGTACTATACGCAAAGCGCTATAAAATATTTCAAGGGGTACCAGGAACATACCGGGGCAGAAGAATTTTACACCAGTAATTACGACCTCTCGAAATTCGACAGCAGTTTCTTCGGTATGGGCATGAAGTTCACGCCGCTCAAGGGTGTTTTCGGGTTAAAACATTTCAATACCATTGAAATACGTTACGGACATTATACAAGAACAACCAATATGGTCTCGAATATCATCAGCATTAATATCAAATACAAATAAATATGCTGATAACAGCACAGGAAAAGCCGCTTTCAACAGCGGTTTTTTTTATTTACGATAACAATATTTCCGGATACTAAAGCGTCATTGCCAACCCAAGTCCGTATTTCCCATTATTGTAAAAAGGCATGATCATTCCGTTCAGGTTGCTGTTTTTACTGCTGCTGAAGAAGGTGCGCTTAACCCAGGGGTGAATCCAATAGGCAATCTTCGTGCTCAGCATCCCGATCCCGGCTCCGGCAGCAACATCGGTGAGCCAGTGCCTGTGATTGTACATCCTGAAAAAACCTGTTCCTGTGGCAACCGCATAACCTGCAACGCCATACCAAACCGATACATCCTTGTACTCCTGATACAGAAATTCAGCCCCCATAAAAGCCGTAGCCGTATGCCCCGAAGGAAAAGAATTGTTCGAGGTACCGTCCGGGCGTTCTACCGTGCCTGTATTTTTGATGATATTGACGCTGGCGCCCATAATCAGATAGGCCGTACCTAAGATAACAGTCCTGTCCCCAAACGTGTTTTTTCCTTTCACACCAAATGCATTCAATCCGTAAACGGAAAGAAAAGGTGTGTACTGGGAGATATCATCAATGGAGAGCTTCTCATCAATATGTTCCTTTAACTCGCTGTTGGTATTTGAATTAATCAGCTTTAGTGTATGGCTTTCCAGTCCTACAAGGCCATAACCAAGCAAAAGCGACGGGATGATAAGGGATTTGTACTGGAATCTGATGTCTTTGCGGGTTTGCAGACTGTCCGGTGCTTTATCCTGTCCAAAAACACAGATGCTTGTCAGGAGTACTGCAATACTTAGTTTAAATTTCGTCATAAGTGTATTCAAATTATCGTGTAAATATAAAAAATATGACAGCGGTGGTCGGGCATGGGCCAGCAAATATTCGAACCCTTAAAAAATACTTTACAGTTGATTGCTATTTATTTTGCCGCAATTGCAACTGTTGTTTTTATTTTTGTTTTATTGCCATTTAATTAGCCGTGCGAAACAAAGTGCTTGCGTTTTAGATAAATCGTTGGAGAGAAAGCACTTCTAAACAGGGAGAAAACTGCATTTCGCTTTGTTTTTTTTCAAGTGCAAAACTCATGGACAGATTTTCCCAAAACCCGTAAATTTGGTAACCCACCGGGCTTCAACGGGAACAGGTATATCCTGGTTTATTAGCGGCTCGTGTGATCGATAAACTAATCCGTTTTCAAAGTGCACGATTTCAACACTTTAACATTTTCAAATTGAAAGCCTTATACAGACAAATACCTTTTACAGCATCCATCAGACGAAAACTGCTGATCGGTTTTATCTTATGTGCCTATTTAAATTTCATCATTATTGCGCTTGAACCCTTTGGCTCTGATCAATTTGAGGCAGACTACCGGCTACTGCTTTTTTGCGGTTTTGGGGTTGTTATTGCTGTGGTTTTCCTGATACACAGCACGATCGAAAACATTTGGTATGTCAGGATGCGAAAGGTTTGGCTGGTTCGGCATGAAATCGTTTCTACTCTTGTTTTTTCCTTATTTTCAGGAACAGTAATTTATTTGTATAACGCTGTTGTGGTGAATCAGGTGAGCTGTACCATGGCAACATACTGGCGGTATCTCTGCACAACAGTAATCTGCATGCTTCCTGTTTTTTTGCCGGTAATGGTGTATCTGCGGCAGAAATTCGGCGAGCTGGTTATTCCGCTTCCAAAAAATGCCATCATACTCACGGGAGAAAACAAAAATGAAATCCTAAAACTGGAAAAAGAAGCACTGTTATTTGTCAGGGCAGTCGAAAATTATGTAGAGATCTGCTTTATAGATAAAAACAAAAAAGTCATTTCAAAAACGTTCCGGCAAACGCTGTCCAATATTTGCGAACAAGCCCCTTTTTTAGAAAAATGCCACCGCTCCTATTTGGTCAACATCACTGCTATAAAAGAAATATCGGGCAATTCACAAGGCGCAAAAATCTCTTTCCAAACCGGTGAAAAAGAAATTCCGCTATCAAAAACCTACTATAAGCACATCAAAAATTATGGGTTTTAGTTTCCGGGGGAAAGCAACTCACATTTGATTTATCCAGTGGTCAAAAAAGTTAATCGTTTCGTCAAATTTTATTGAATCACACGATAATTCGCATTTACTTTGACCCATTACTTAATCACATCAGCCATGCACAGCAGTACAAAAATGACATTCGTCGCCTTGAATTTCGTATCGCTTTTTATTTTCAATGTTTCTATTGCGCAAACCAAACCAACCCATTTTAAGGGCGAAGCAGATTTTGGAAACGGCAATGTATTTTCCACTTTTCTCGATGCGGATTTTAGCCAGGATCAATTTTCGATACAATCGCCTAAAGATGCTGATCTTCGCGTCATGGGTGAAAAGGCGAAACTGGGAAGGCTTTTTGGGAAGTTACCTAAAGACGGAATCATAATAAGCATCAAGGGCTACCGAACAAAGGACAGCCTGTATGGCGACACCGACATTCTGATGGTCGGAAAATTGAAATTTAAGGGAACAATCAAAAATGAAAACTTAAGTGGACAATTCTTTAATGAAACCGGAACCGCCGTCGGCACATTGTCCGGGACGCCCTCTGCCGGGCAGAAAATCGACTACAGCGGGCTGGGTCCGGTACTGCTTAAAACCATACAGGACAACATCTACTCGGCACAGCTGCTGCAAACGACTGAATGGACAAATTTTCAAACTGAAGTAACCAATTTGTGCGCCACCGCCCATGACGATATAGAACTGTATTTCGGCTTTAATATGTTTGCGCGAAAACTGCCGTTTTCACACTTATCGCTGGCCATCGCGAACCAAATCGATGATGACGGGGAAGCCTCAGGCACCGCAAAATCTGTTGTTTTTGAAGAAAAAAATGCCGCCACTGCCTATTTGCATATAAAAAACTTCAGCAACTCCGCTGCAGCATTGGCGGCCACTTTACCCGGGATCGTCGCCAATACAAACTACAAAAACCTCATCGTCGACCTGAGGGACAATCCCGGAGGCGGTATAGAAGCCGGATCTGAATTTCTCAGACACATTGTGGACAGCGATATGGAAATTGGCTATTTTCCAACAAACAAACTACAGTATATCGGTTATCAACAGGAGTTATTCAGGACACTGCCCGGACGTCAACCCAAAAGCACCAGCGATTTCACTGATGAACTAAAAATATCGCCTGGCGCAAAACTTGTCTTTAAAAAGCCATCCAATCCCGTATTCAAAGGAAACCTGTATGTGCTGACCAATGGGAATACCGCCAGCACCTGCGAGCCGATAGTCTATGCCCTGAAAAACAACAATAAGGCCACTATCGTAGGCGAAAAAACCGGTGGCGCAATGCTGGCGGCCTCACCTTTTACCGTTGCCGGAAAATACACAATCATGCTGCCCATCGCCGATTTCTATACCTATGACGGCGTCCGTCTGGACCAGGTTGGCGTAAGCCCGGATATTGAAGTAAAATCAGGAGAAGCTTTGAACAAGGTGTTGGAAATGATCGCCAATGGAAAAAACTGACCTGTAGATATCAAATATTGCATGCCAGGCAATCACGGGGATTCCATCCAAAAGCACCAAGACCCGGCCTGTTTTCAGGATTGCGAACAGGACTATTTATCATATTGAAATTAAACCCATCCGCTAAAAATCGCTTTCACGTCCCGGAAACCGCCATTTGGTGCAGCTGCCTCAAATGGAGCAAGGGACTGCGCGAAGGATGGAAGCGGCATCCTTTTTTTCCTGACGGGTCCTGAATGGCCGGCTATGCGCTCCGGAAAAAAAGATACAGCGGACAGCCTGACCCGCAGGGCGCGCCCTGAATAAAATCAAAAGTCAGGTGA
>CALRKC020000274.1:0-4414 GCA_943367895.1 Erythrobacter sanguineus
CAAGCGAATTGGTCATTAACGGGCTAAAGCCATATATTGATGTTGTACAAATAGGAGACAAAACAACCGGGAAAAATGTGGGATCGATTACCTTGTATGATTCACCGGCACTGGTGAACAAGGAAAACGTTTCGAATAAACATAAATATGCAATGCAGCCCCTGGTTTTTAAAACAATCAACGCTGATGGTTTCGGGGATTATGCAAGCGGATTGGCATCGGATGTTAATTTACTGGAAGACCTTGACAACCTCAGTGAATTGGGTAATGTTAACGAGCCTTTGTTAAGCACTGCTATTGGATTGATTACTGCCAGTGGCCGAAAAGTGTATCAAAATCCATCAGACCAGACGCGTGATTTTAAGGATTCCAAATCCATCAGGCGTTTTGGTACTGATATGTATCTCGAAGACGTTCCCGAGGGAATTATACGCAGGAATTAAAACAAAAAAGGCTTTCATAACGAAAGCCTTTTCTATAATTTCCCTTAGTTGAAATAAAAACCGTTCGGGATCAGCCCAACGGTAAATTGATGCTGAAGTGTTCCTGTAATCGAGTAAACAAACGCTTTTCCATCGGATACATAATCTTTGGCGTCAGAAACATAGATTTTTCCATCCTCTACTGCAAATCCGTACAAGGTTGTGGCTTCGGAAGTAAATAATGGCGTATTGCTCACAGACGCGGCGTTCAAAGGCGCAGCATATACGTCTGAATTTACCGTGAAATAAAGTTTCCCATCCTCGATGTTGAGGTTCTGCGCATTCACCAAGCCTTCGGCAAGTGTAATGGTTCCTGTAACCTGGTTGTTGGATAAATTGATTTTTACAATCGTACTCGGGTCTTCATAGTTGGAGCAAAGCACGTACAACGTATTGTTGCTCTCCGCCATAGATGTTGGGGAAAGCGTGGTTTCCAACGTCGTGATTATTGTGCCGTTTGCGGGATTCATGACGGAAACCGAATGACCTTCGCCGTAATTTCCGTTTCCGATGTAAAGTCTGCCGTTTTCTTCAGAAATTCTGTCGGCAATCGCATTTACCGGAAATGTATCTTCTACTTCATAAGTATCGAGATTGATTACTGTCACAAAATCATCGGTCAGGCTTCCAAAAGTGGCCAGATTGGTAACATAAGCCTTGCCGTTTACAACCACGCCATATCTTGGAACCGAAAGACCGGTTTCAATTTTATCAATCACCTTGAAAGTATAGCGGTTTACCACGGTAATCTTGTTTGAGCCGTTTGAGATAATGAACGCTTCATCGCCGTGATAGAACATCGACTGAACATAACCGCCAAGGCCGTCACCGGCATTCTCGGCACCATATACATTTTGCTGGATTGTTGTCATGTCATCTCCAATAAAGGTTACCGATCCCGCCGTGCCACTGCCTTCATTTACGACAAAAACGCCGTCGTCATAAGTGCCAAGCGGAGTTGCATTGTTCGTGTCGTCGCATGACATCAGCAGTGAGCCGGCAATTGCGGTAAAAAGTAATTTTGAGAATCTCATTGTTTAAAATTTTAGGGTTAGGTGAATATTGAAATTGCGTTGCGGCATATAGCGGCCTTCCACGCTTTGATACTTTTCGTTCCAGAGGTTCCTGACGCTGCATCCCAGTTTATAAGTATTGTTTTTACCGAAGTCATAGGATAAATCAGTATCAGTAACATTATAATAAGGAACAATCTTCGTTGGGCTGTTGTCGGTTTGGGTATATACTTTGTCAATAAAAAGCTGCTGCAGCGTAAACGACCATTTTCCGTAACGGTAGCCAGCCGAGGCTGTAACCTTATGAAAAGGAACATAAATCAACTGCTTTCCGGTATCTGCATTTTCAGATTGGTTATAGGCGTAAAGTACGTTGGCTTCAAGAGCATGTTCATTTATTTTTTTGTTCCAACGCAATCCTGTTTCAACGCCGTTTATTTTCACCCGATTGGTATTCTCCGGTCTGAAAACGCCGTTGGGACCCGGAGTCCAGCGAATCATATCCTTAATATTAATACGATAGGCCGTAAAGGAAATACGAATGTCTTTTATTGTTATTTCATTGCCAATTTCTCCCTGAAGTGAAGTTTCAGGCATCAAATCGGGATTGCCAAGACCATCCCAATACAGGTCGTTGAACGTTGGAATCCTGAAGTTCCTTGAAAGGTTGACTTTTAAATTGTAATTTTTAGTAACCGAGTAAAGCGCCCCGGCCGAAAATAGTAAAGGACTTTCATAGTTATTGGTGATTTCCTTCCGCAGGCCCAATTCATACTTCAGCTGCCCGGATAATTGGTGGTTCATGAGGAAAGCCAGGGAACCAATATTGCGTTTCTCAGTGATTGTTTCGGATACCCGGCCACTATTTTGTGTAAAATCGACGATACTGTTCAGTTTTATTTTTTGGCTGATGTCGAAAGTCAGGTCGTATTTTCCGATAAAAGTCTGCGCCTTCCCGAACGTGTAATCGTCATTCTGAATGTTCTCATAATATTGATAACGCTCGGTCAGCAAAGCGATTTTTGACCTCGAAGTAAACCTACCGGAGAAATGATCCCATTCCAGCAAATGCCAGGTATTGAAATCTCTGTATTTTGTCTTAGTATCGGAAGGTGAAACCAGTGAAAAGTGCCTTTCGCCATTATAAACACGCGTATAGTATTTAAGGTAATCATTGCCGCCCAGCCTGTATCCCAGGTTTAGATTGAAACCCAGATTCCGGTATTGTCCGTTTTCATTTTGATAGGCCGTATTGGGATAAGGATAATCATTATCGGAAAGGTTTCCGGAAAAACTGATTTGCGAACTGAATTTTTCGCTGCCATACTGCATCCGATATGCTAAGGCTGAGGTATTGAAACTGCCATAGGCTGTATTAATGCTGTTTGAAAAAGCCTTGCCAAACAACGTTTCGTTATTGAGGCTGACTGCGCCGCCAATCGCACTGCTGCCATACATTACACTGCCGCCGCCCGCCCGTACGGAAATGGAGTTAAAATCGGAAGTCGAAATCGTATTGAAATCCGTCAGGCCATTCAACTGCGAATTGATGTTGATTCCATTCCATACGACGCTTGTCTGTTGTGCTGTCGTACCGCGAAATGAAGGTGAGGATACCATGCCAAGACCGTTTTCCTTAAAATAAATGAATGAATTGTGTATTAGTAACGAAGTCAGTGAAGGCTGATTTGCTGTGATAACAGAGTCGTTCAACACCGTAATGGATTGGGAGCTGCTGAAGTGCCGCAGCTGGCTGTCAGAGATGGTGACTTCCTCCAGCGCAATAGTCGTTTGCTGCGCACAAACGTTTTGGCACAAAATGGCAAAGCAATATAAAACAATGTATTTGTAGGTCATTATCCAGCCTTTCTTCCCGAAGGCGCGGTATTCGTTAAGAATAAAGGCAGGTCTCCTGGCTTGCGTCCTGTTGTTGGCCTTCCCGGGGAATTTCGAATTTTAAATTTTGACTTACGATATTGTCGTAATTCCTAATTTCTAATTCCTAATTCAAATCCAGTGGCATGCGGTTACAACAGGCTTTGTAGCTTACAGTTGCGGGAACAGCTTAGGTTTTTAACCTAATTCCCTTTTAATGCGATTGATGAATGCAGCAATCACAACCTTAATCCGTGGCAAATATACATTAGGAAATGATACGAGGACAATTTTTTTTTTACTTTTGATAAACACTTTGAAATCAACGATATGAAGAAACTACTACTCTTATTTGCTTTTTTACAATGCTTATATGTTCATGCCACGGATGTGCAGATTACATTTGTCGCAAATTACTCGGTGTTCGTCATAAATCCGTTTGAAGGTTCGCCGAGCGTCGGTACAGCAACAACAGACGACGCAGTAAACGCGGACTTCCAGGCGCATGGTATTGTATCTTGTTATGACTCTTTCAGTGACGACTATTCAATTATTTTTGCTGAATATTCAGGTAGCGATCTGAACGCATTTATAGCCGATTTGCAAGATAATCCTAATGTTGCCAGCGTTAAGGTTTGTCCGGGGTCTTCTTTATATGCTGACAGGATGTATGTCAAGTTGTTTGACGGATCCGATGGGAATCCGATAGATAATGTATTGACCCCGAACGGAAATATTGTCACGAGCAATAATGAATTAAACCAGATTTTTGAGCAGTATAATGTAAAAGCAATGGTAAAACTCATTCCTACGCTTGATTATTACATCATTTATTTTGAAGGCGATGCAATTGCTTTATTTGACACGTTGTCTATGTTGGATACCCTGATGGAAAACCCTGAGTATATTGGTGTGCCGTTGCTTTTAAGCACAGTATCGAATGAATTCGTGAAACCGACAGTGTATCCAAACCCTTTTTCTGATGTTTTGCAAATAGAAACACCCGAGCCGATAAACTCTTATTTACTTTTTGACAATAGTGGA
>CALRKC020000275.1:0-4413 GCA_943367895.1 Erythrobacter sanguineus
TATTACCTGAAAAAATACAGGATCGTAACCGGAAGTAATTTCAGAAATGCTGTAATCATTGGTTACACCCCCGAAGCAATAAGGCTTAAGGAGCTTTTTGAGACCAGAAATGACTATGGATACCGATTTCTGGGATATTTTTCGGACAAAAAAACAAATCAGAATATTTCCGGAAAAATTGAAGACCTCAAAGCGTTCGTAGTCGATAACAAAGTAGACGAAATTTATTGCTCTCTTAATGAAATGACCAATGATCAGGTTCGGGACATCGTTGATTTTGCAGATGAAAATAATAAGGCAATCAAGTTTATTCCGGATTCAAAGGAAATTTTCTCCAAGAACCTGAAAATTGATTATTATGAAATGTTTCCGGTCTTATCGCTTAAGAAAACAATTTTGCATGATCCTGCAACCAAGATATTCAAAAGAACTTTCGATATTGTTTTTTCCCTGATTGTTATTTTGGGCTTGCTTTCCTGGCTCGTCCCGATTTTGGCCCTTATCATCAAACTCGAATCAAAAGGACCGGTGTTTTTTAAGCAGGGCCGGCCAGGCATAGAGGAAAAGGAATTTTTCTGCTATAAATTCCGCTCCATGAAAATGAACAAGACTACCGAACGGGAAGCGTCTAAGAATGACCCCAGGGTTACAAGGGTTGGTAAGTTCATGCGCAAAACCAGCGTTGATGAGATGCCGCAATTCCTGAATGTCCTCCTGGGTGACATGTCGGTTGTGGGGCCACGTCCGCACCTTTGGTCGCAGAACAAGGTTTACGGAAACAAAATTAAGAAATACATGATGCGCCATTATGTAAAACCGGGAATCACCGGATTGGCACAGGTTCGTGGATTCAGGGGTGAAATAGAAACCGATGAAGACATGGTCAACCGCATCAAATTTGATGTATTTTACATCGAAAACTGGTCCCTGCTTCTGGATTTGAAAATTATCGTACAAACCGTCATCAACATCTTCAAAGGCGAGGAGAAAGCGTATTAGGATGAAAAGGCCTGCAGTATCCATTATCACGCCTTCTTATAACGCCGCTAAATATATTGCACAAACCATACAATCGGTACAGCAGCAAACGCTTGCGGATTGGGAACTGTTGATAACCGACGACTGCTCTAACGACGAGACCGTCGCAGTGATTCATTCTTTCCTCGCCAATGACAGCCGCATCAGTTTGTTTTCGCTTCCGCAGAATTCAGGGCCAGGCGTGGCACGAAACCATTCCATACAACAGGCAACCGGCAGATACATCGCCTTCCTTGACGCTGACGACCTCTGGAAACCTCAGAAACTGGAAAAACAGGTTAATTTCATGCAGCAATCCGGCAGCCATTTTACCTTCAGTTTTTATGACTGTATGGATGAAAATGGCGTATTCCTGAATCGGCGCGTTGAAGCCCCGAAAATACTAACATATAAGCAACTTTTTTTCTGCAACTATGTTGGTAACCTGACCGGAATTTACGACAGCGATTATTTTGGGAAAATCCCGATTTCTGCTGTAAAAAAGCGCCAGGACTGGATTGTCTGGCTCACCGTATTGAAAAAACTGAAATACGCCAATCCCGTTCCTGAAAGCCTTGCAACATACAGGATCAGGACAGCTTCAGTATCATCCTCCAAAATGAACCTGCTGCACTACAATTATGCCGTCTATCGGAATTTTCACAGGCTTAATGTCGTAGCGGCCTTAGGTTGTATGACGGTCTTTCTGTTTGTGCAGTTGTTAGTAAAACCGCGGTATATCAAAAAATTATAAAAGGGATCGAAATTGCTTCAGCTTACCGCGACTGCTGCGTTCCAGCACATCTTTGCGGTTAAAGGTAAAATGCAGGCCCGTTTCCAGATACTGGGCAATGGCTGCCTCAATTTTTTTAATCTGTTCCAAACTCAATTCGGTTTCGCTAACGTAGTCAATCTCGAACGTATCTTTTTTGGTTTGCGAAATGACGAATTCCTTCACATTGCCATCGTCTTCAATAATGCTTTTCGTGACATAATAAAAAGTCAGGCCCGGCGATTTTTTGCCGCTTGGCAGCTCTGCAACGTCATTGGTGCGGCCAACCAGTTTTTTCAGTAAGGGTTTTTTAAGGGTACTTTTTTCATCCAGTACGCCAATGTCACCAATATCATAACGGATAAAAGGATGCGCTTTATTAAATAACGAAGTAATGACAATTCGGCCTTCCGCACCATAAGGCAGCACATTGTTTTCATCGTCAAGTATCTCCACAAATAGCGTTTCGGCGTTCACCTGCCATTCGTCCTCGGGATTCCGGAAGGCGATGAGGTCCAGTTCCGAAGCGCCATACTCATTCACTACGGGAATCCCAAATTGCTTCTCGAGCAATACCTTGTCATCATCGAACAGCATTTCGGAAGTGACCATACAGACCTTCAGCGTGGGGCAAATATCTTTTAAAATGATGTTTTTCTGCTTAAGGAATTTGGCGAACAGTACGATAGAACTGGTATAGCCGTTGATATAATCGAATTGCTGTATCCTGAAATGTTTCAGGAAACCCTCCAGGACCTTATCCGAAAGATCAAAAACCGGAAACCGGAAGCGATGCGCCAGATAGTCCTTGAACCGTTCTTTCCTATATCCAATAAAATCCAGCGGAATCCCATAAAACCGTGCCTGTAATGAATGGTTGAAGTCGATGCCATACCAGCCAAAACGATAAATATTGGAAGCCCACGTCAGGGCATGGCTGTATTTGTCTTTTGCAAAAATGAAAGGATCGCCCGAAGAACCCGAAGTTTTATTGATGTAAATATCTTTTTCTGAAAACCCTTCGGAAAGTCGCTGTCTTAAAGGAACCTGAAGGTTTTTCTTCGTCAGGACAGGTAAATTTTCCCACGAAGTAAAATCTGCGGAAGCGTTCAGATTCTGATAAAAAAGATTGTTTTTCAAATGGAACTCAGCAATCTCACGCTTTTTATTTTCAATAAACTCCCGATGTTCCGCGCTGTCAAGTGCGATAATTTTATCCAATTCCGCTTTGGCCTCCTTCATGGGGAAACCGTTGAGTTTTAGGGTAAGGTCAAATAGTTTCAAACCGGGATCTTTCCGGCAAATATATTATTTTCTGTAGCAACAGCGTTAAAATCCGACAGCAGTTTGGGTTGCAAAAATTATTTTTTCATCTCAAAACAGCCTATTTTTGCGGCACACAACTAATAACATCAAACATGACGATTTTACTTTTAGGTTCGGGCGGAAGAGAGCATGCGCTGGCATGGAAAATGCTGCAAAGCCCGCTATGTGATAAGCTTTTTGTTGCTCCCGGAAATGCAGGAACGGCGGGAATCGCCGTAAATATTGACCTTAGCCCGACCGACTTCGAATCAATAAAAACCTTCGTGCTGGGGGAAAATGTTAACATGGTCGTTGTAGGCCCTGAAGACCCGTTGGTACATGGTATTTTCGATTTTTTCCGTGATGACAGACAACTGGAACATATTCCGGTTATAGGGCCTTCGAAACTGGGCGCGCAACTCGAGGGCAGTAAGGAATTCGCCAAGGAGTTTTTGGTAAAACATAAAATCCCGACGGCTGCGTACGAAAGTTTTACCGCCGAAACCGTTTCGAAAGGCCGGGAATTCCTGGAAACACTGCAGCCGCCTTACGTGTTGAAGGCAGATGGGCTTGCGGCAGGGAAAGGCGTCTTAATCATCCATGACCTTGAAGAAGCGAAAACGGAATTGCATAACATGTTGGTGGATCAAAAGTTCGGGGCCGCCAGTACAAAAGTGGTTATTGAGGAATTTCTCGACGGAATTGAACTCAGCTGTTTTGTTATTACCGACGGAAAAAGCTATAAAATCCTGCCGACCGCTAAGGATTATAAACGGGTAGGTGAGGGCGATACCGGATTGAACACCGGCGGAATGGGTGCGGTTTCCCCGGTTCCTTTTGCAGACGCGGTGTTGATGGAAAAAATAGAGAACCGTATTGTAAAACCTACCATAGACGGACTTCAGCAGGATGAAATTCCATATAAAGGATTCGTGTTTATTGGATTGATTAACGTAAAGGGTGAGCCAATGGTGATTGAATACAACGTTCGTATGGGTGATCCGGAAACTGAAGTCGTTATACCAAGGCTGAAATCAGATCTTGTGGCGATGTTCAACGCGGTTGCAAACCAGCAGCTGGAAGATTTTCCGTTAGAAATTGATGAAAGAAGCGCCACGACAATTATGGTCGTTTCCGGCGGGTATCCCGAAGATTATGAGAAAGGGAAAATAATCACAGGAATTGATGCGATTGAAGATTCGATTGTATTCCATGCAGGAACTGCTGAGAAAGAAGGTACAATCGTTACAAACGGCGGGCGTGTGATGGCGGTGACATCATATGGAGAAAATTTCGATGAAGCCATAAAAAAATCTTAC
>CALRKC020000276.1:0-4402 GCA_943367895.1 Erythrobacter sanguineus
TTCGTTCTGCCTGATGCAATTCTGGAAAAGCAAAGTCGAACAAATCAATAAAGTGGATTAATTAGACAGTACATTAAAGAGGCCGTGTCAAACGGTCTTTTTTTATACCCGATATCGTCGCTGCCAAACTTTGCTTCCCGATGTTTTTCCGTTCGGGGTGAATTCGTTATTTTTGGACCAACATTAAAACTAGTTTATGAGTGTTTCAAGAAACGACTGGACAAAGGACGAAATAATTGCCATCTATAATAAACCGATGATGGACCTGCTTTTTGAAGCGGCCACGGTTCATCGCCAGTTCCACGACCCAAATGTTGTACAGGTTTCCACCCTTTTGTCTATCAAGACCGGAGGCTGCCCTGAAGATTGCGGATACTGCCCGCAGGCAGCACGTTATCACACGGATATCGAAGGGAACGATTTAATGACGGTAAGTCATGTTAAAGCCCAGGCATTGCGCGCCAAAGCGAGTGGTTCGTCCCGCGTCTGTATGGGAGCAGCATGGAGGAATGTAAAAGATGGCCCGGAATTCGATCAGGTTTTGGAAATGGTCCGGACAATCAATAAACTCGATATGGAGGTATGCTGTACATTGGGAATGCTTACCGAAAATCAGGCGCACCGTCTTGCCGAAGCAGGGCTATACGCTTACAATCACAACCTCGACACATCTGAAGAATATTACAAGGAAGTTATTTCGACACGGGGCTTTGAAGACCGCCTGCAAACCATAGAAAATGTGCGTAAAACCAATGTAACCGTATGCAGCGGCGGAATTATCGGCATGGGCGAAAGCATTGACGACCGCGCAGGAATGCTCGTAGCGTTGGCAACACTGAATCCGCAACCGGAATCGGTACCTATCAATGCGCTTGTTGCTGTTGAAGGTACGCCTATGGAAGACGAAAAACCTGTCGAGATATGGGAAATGATCCGAATGGTAGCAACTACCCGTATCGTAATGCCGCAGACACAGGTGAGGCTTTCTGCAGGAAGGATGAATATGAGTCGCGAAGGGCAGGCGATGTGCTTCTTTGCCGGAGCAAATTCCATTTTTGCCGGAGACAAACTGCTGACTACGCCAAACCCTGATGTAAACGAAGACATGAAGATGTTCGAAATGCTCGGGCTGATTCCGCAAAAACCGTTTGTAAAGGCCGCGCAGCCGGAAACCGTCGAAGCAGATCAGTCACAATACAACGCCCTGGGCGAAAAGCCGAAATGGTCCCGTCCCGGTCACACTATTGACAGGAATATCGAAGCATCTCAAAAATCAAAAGTCTGATATGTTTCCATTTTGTTAAATAAATACAATTAAAATATTCGTTTTTTAACTTTGCCTTTGACATTGTCAAAGGCATTTTTAATTTATTTTCTCTCCAACTCCAGAATATGAGTTTGAACTTAACCCAGATTGATCGCGTAAAGACCATTACAAAAGAAGATTTTTACAACAACTACGTAAAAAAGCAGAAACCCGTAGTCGTTGAACAACTTATCACCGACTGGCCTGCTTTTACCAAATGGGACCTTGATTACATCAAAGCCGTAGCCGGCGATAAAATCGTACCGCTTTACGATGACCGCCCGGTATCACACAAGGAAGGCTTTAATGAAGCGCACAAAAAAATGAAAATGGCCGATTATATTGACATGCTTCAGGCAAAACCTACTAATTATCGCATTTTCCTTTACAACCTGATGAAGGAAGTTCCCATGCTGAAACTGGACTTCAAATGGCCGGATATCGGTTTGAGACTGATTAAGCAACTGCCCATGCTGTTCTTCGGCGGAACAAATTCAAAAGTATTCATGCATTATGATATCGATTATTCCAACATCCTTCATTTTCATTTTCATGGGAAAAAGCGCTGTGTGATTTTCGCACAAAGCGAAACAAGGTTCCTCTATAAAGTACCCCACGCACTCATCGCCCGTGAAGACATCGATTTTGACAATCCGGATTACGGGAAATGGCCGGCACTTAAAAACGCCAAAGGCTTGGTATGCGACCTCAGTCACGGTGAAATGCTGTACATGCCCGAAGGATACTGGCATTATATGAAATACCTTACACCCGGATTTTCAATGAGCCTGAGGGCCTTCCCGCGAAATGCCGTAAACCTTTCCAAAGCCGTTTACAATATTTTCATCATGCGCCACTACGATGTCTTTATGAGAAAATGGAAAGGGCAGCAATGGATCGACTATAAAAATGAGCAGGCGGTAGTCAGGACCAATAAAAACCTGGACAAATACGCATAAAAAAGCCCATCTGGTAAGAGACAGGCTTTTTGGCGATTTTAGATTTATTTTAGTACACTATTTTTTTCGTAACAACAGTACCATCGGTCAATCTGATTTTTACAATCAATGTTTGCTGATTCAGGACAACATCGCGTGCGGAAAATTCATTGGTGTCCAGGTCATCCGTTTCAAACACCCTTCTTCCGGCGATATCAAAAACTGTAATACCCGAGATACTTTCTTTAACCGACCGTATGGACAATACGTTTTTGTTTACGGCAATGCTAACATTGTTGTCTGCCTCGGGAATCGTGGTTCCCAAAGTGTCATTGGTATATCTTAAAAGGAAACGGCTGTCAAATGTACCCGCATCAGACGTAAAGGTATACGGTGCCGTCTTCAGGTCATGGATGATTCCCAGCTGAAGGTCTTCAAGGAAAATATCCTGAGAGGTTTCGAAAAGCCCTTCGGTATTGTCAAGCGTGACGGTATAGTTTCCTGCGTTGCTGATGCGCATCCCTAGAGGAACCAGGTCATTATCTGCAAAAGGTATTGCCCTGCCCTGAATCACTAGATTTTTTTGCCCGGCCAAAGAATAAAAATTAACTTCATTTGCTGTAAAACTGTTGCCGTCATAAAGATTATCGTAATCATTGGTTGCGCCATCAACATAAGCCACAAGCAGTTGCCTGAAGGCGTGATTGTCATTTGACAGATTCAGCCAGATTTTTCCTTTTCCATCATGGGTCAGATCATCATTTGCATTCCTGAAGAACTGGGAATTGTCGCTGGTTGTCCGGACACGCATACTGTTGTTAATAGTCACATTATAATCAGCAAGTAATACGGCAAAGAACCCCTGTCCTGTACCTATATTTCCGGTAGGTTTCAGGTCATCATTGCCTGATAAGTCAGTACTGGCTTTCACGCCCGTCGAACCGGAAAGATTCCATGTGGCATAGTCGTTTGTATTGTATTCTCCACCGGTGTACACTGTGGAAGAAGTCCAGAAATATAATGTACCCCCGATATTGTTCAGGTTTGCCGGATCGGTAACAAATTCGGTAGCGTTGATTGCACAAGGATAAGGGTTACCCAAAAGGATTGAATTTCCGGACGACGCTGTCACCCCATCATCATAGCTGTTCGCCGCCACAGTAATGACACCGTTATTGGGAGTGCCGTTGAACTGGAAAGCCTGTGCAATCCCGGCGCCTGATTCGCCCACACGGGTAATAAAGCCGCGTCCCGGCGATGTTGATGCGAGTCCGCTCCAATAGCCATCGTAATTACCATCAAGATTCCATTCGTAGGAAGCGTCAAAATCTACAGGCAATTGTGAAAATACATCTTCCTGTACCGGTGATCCCCAATATACATAGTCATCGTGAACCATAGCCCTGCTGATTCGCGTGGCCTTGATCTTACCGGTGTTCGAAATCCCATCGGTGATTTGAACAAGGTTACCATTGTTTTTTACGTCAATACCGTCATCTATCGTAGTGATGCCATTGGTGACCGTCAATAACTTATTGGAATCAATTTGTAAAGTACTGGCGGTAACAGAGAGGTTATTGCCTACCAACACTTCGTCACTACCCGGAATGGTCTTGATCCCCGTACCCGAAACTTTCAGGTTATAATAGGATGGCGAAAATGCAGTAATACTTTGGTTTGCGCCGGTATAATCGATTGTCGAGCCCGATTCCAGCGTAATGGCAGGCGAATTCGTGTTGTCAATAGCCGTTGACGTAGCGCCGCTGAAGCCATTGGTGTTCAGGAATCGGAAAGTAGCCAGGTTTTTCACGGTAAAGGTTGTTCCGGACTGCATCCTGATTCCGGTTCCGGTGGATGTAGTAGCAATATTTGATCCGTTTATGACAATGTTGGCATAATTAATAGGCGCGCCCAAACGAATCGTTGTCGCGGCGGTGCCATAAAATTCGATCGTTGAACCGGAACTCAGGTTGTAAGTTCCCGATGGATCGGGTTTACTGCCTGCACCACTGTTTCTATACTGCGCCGTGTGTGTCATGGTCAGGTTGGTGCCGCTGCCCCCCATGTTGTTGCTTTCCACATCCAGTACAACCGAATTTGCCACCGTTATGGTACCGGTGATGGTGCTGATTGAGGAAGAAATATACTTTGTTCCGGT
>CALRKC020000277.1:0-4386 GCA_943367895.1 Erythrobacter sanguineus
CGATTTGCATGAAGATTTTGCAAAAGCCGGTGCAAAAATATTTTATAAGTCAATTGGTTATTTTGATATCAAAAAGGCCAGGGCATTCTATAATTTATTAAAATCCGAAGGCTTCGATACCATCTGTACTTTCAACGGAAATTTCGGCGGCCTCCCAATAGCGATTGCCAAAAAAGCAGGTATCCCGAACCGGATGGCTTTCTACCGAAGGTCTACGAATGCTTTCGGAAATAATCTTTTCAAAAGGAAATACAATGATTTTGCCAATTTCCTGATCCGTAAAAACGCAACTGCTATACTTTCGAACAGCCAGGCTGCTTTTGAAAACTTCCATAAAAAATACTACCGGAATGACCCGAGGTATAAGGTGATACCAAACGGTTCGGATGCGGTAAAATTTGACATTTCGCTTTCGCAAAATGAAGCGGCGGTAAAACTCGGAATTAACGAAGGTGCTTTCATCGTTGGACATGTCGGCCGATTTGATCCGGCAAAGAACCACAATACGATTTTCAGGGTGGCGGCAAAAGTGATTGCGGAAAACCCGAACGTGTTTTTTCTCTTTTGCGGAAAAGACACAGACAGCGACGCTTTTAAGGCAAAACTTAACGAAAACGGAATCATTGACAATTGCATCACATTAGGACTCAGGAATGATCTTGAGATCGTTTATAAAGCGATGAACATTTTTTATTTCCCATCCGTAACGGAAGGTCAGCCGAACGCCCTGATTGAGGCAATGCTGAGCGGATTGCCGGTAATTACCGCGAATATTGCCTCGATCGGTGAAGCATTGCCCGAAAATCACCAGCATATGGTATTTAATCCTTTGGAGATAAATTCCGTTGCCGATTTATTGCTTCGTTTTTCAAGGCAGCAAATTGATGCAAACAAATTCAAATGTGCAGCATGGGCACAGGTAAAATTTGATCTCAACAAAAACCTGAATCTTTTCAAAGAACTTTTATAAATATGCCGACAAAAGTACTTTTTGTCCATGACGGACCACTTTATCAGAATAATAATGGCGATTTCTTCGGAATCCATTACAATGACAAGATTAAAGCCAGATACCTGATGCTGGGCGATGAGCTGACGTTCTGTATGCGTTTGCGTAAAATTGAGGAAGGCAGCAGCGGGAAGTTCAGCCCGATTTCGGCTGAGAATTTTAGTTTTATCGAATTCCCGAATTTTAAGAGCATACGGAATTACCTGCCAAACAGGGCCAAGGCGGTTAAAACGATTGAAGACGCCGTCGCCGCCGCTGATGTTGTGGTGGCACGTATGCCCAGTGCGTCCGGAACCATTGCCGTTAAAGCTGCTAGAAAGTTCGGTAAGCCCTATCTCGTCGAATTTGTAGCCTGTACTTTTGATGCCTATTGGAACTACAACTGGAAAGGTAAAATGATTGCCCACTATAAATTGCATGAACAGCAACAACTTATAAAAGATTGTCCCTACGTAATTTACGTAACCAAAGAATTCCTCCAAAACCGCTATCCGACCAAAGGAAAAAGCATCAATTGCTCCAACGTGGAATTGAAAGACCTTTCTGAAGAAAAATTGAATAAACGGCTCGAAAAGATTGCGGGTGGAATTCCTGAAACGCTTTCCATTGCTACAGTAGCCGCAATCGATGTGCCTTATAAAGGTCAGGATGATGTGATAAAAGCCATTGCGCTGCTGAAAAAGTCGGGGCGTAATGTAAAGTACTATGTAATCGGCCAGGGAAAGCCGGATTACCTCAAAGGGATTGCCGAAAAGTATGGTGTGACGGACCAGGTGGAAATCGTAGGTGCTTTACCACACGACCAGGTATTTGAATTCCTGGAACAAATGGATCTTTACATCCAGCCCAGTAAGCAGGAAGGTTTGCCGCGTGCTTTGATAGAAGCCATGAGCGTGGGCTGTCCGGCTTTGGGAGCGAGGACCGCCGGGATACCGGAATTGCTTTCGCCGGATAAGATTTTCAAACCCGGGGATGTAAAGCAAATTGCGGCATTGATTGCTGAATTCGGCCAACAGCAAATGACTGCTGAGGCACAAAAAAACTTTTCGACCGCCAAAGAATACCGAAAAGATATTCTTGCTGAGCGCAGGAAGGATTTCTATAATCTGTTCCTGAAGGAAGCCGTGCATGCAAATGCTAAAACTTAATCCTGAAATGAAGAAGAAATTAATTGTAGGCATTACTGCAGAACCCAGTGTTGATCTTTTAAACGGGCAACTGGATTATTTTATTAAAAAAGGCTACGAGGTATATCTGATGGCCCCTGAGGCGCCACGAGTGACAAAATTCTGTGCCGAAGAAAATGTCCCGCTGCTGGCTATAAAAATCGAGCGTGACATCAGTCCGTGGAAGGATTTAAAAACCTTATTTCAGATTATCAGGGTATTTCGTAAAATCAAACCCGATGTTGTAAATCTGGGTACGCCAAAAGTCAGCCTGCTTGGGATGATGGCGGCAAAAATCACAGGAGTTCCATTTCGGATTTACACCTGCAGGGGATTCCGTTTTGAGCATGAAAGCGGTAAAAAGCGGTCTTTCCTGATTTCGCTTGAAAAAATTATTGCCAAATGTTCTCATAAAATAATATGCATCAGTAACTCCGTAAAGCAGCTGGGGATGGATGAAGGCATTTTTAAGGATGAAAAGGCTTTTACGATTGCAAAAGGAAGCAGCAACGGAATCAATCTGTCTTTATTCGATCCATCGGCAATAGACAAAGCCAGGGCAGAGCAGGAGCGGAGGGAATACAAACTGGAGGGCTGTTTCGTTTTTGGCTACGTCGGCAGGATTGTTGAACGCAAGGGAATCAAGGAATTGTACCATGCCTTTGATGCGTATTACAAAGAAAATGATAAGGCACGGCTGCTGATGATTGGACGGCCTTTCTGGGACCAGATACGGGATACCCAATTAATAGAAAAATTTAATAACCATCCCGGAATTGTTATGGCCGGAATGAAACCACAGACAGAGGTGCCGTTGTACCTTTCCCTTATGGATGTCTTTGTCCTTCCTGCCTGGTGGGAAGGGTTTGGTAATGTGTTGATTCAGGCGGCGGCCATGGGTATTCCCGTCATCAGCACCAAAGCTACCGGCTGTATGGATGCTGTTTCCGATGGGTTTAACGGCAGGCTGATCAATCCTTATTCTGAACCCGAACTAATCGATATGTTGCGTTATTTTTATGAGCATCAGACCGAAGCGAAACAAATGGGACGCAATGGCATTGAATGGGCTAAAAATTTCAGGCCTGAAATTATTTGGGAAGGCATTGATAAGGTCTATTCATCGGGAGCAAAATAAAGCATGTTTTTGTAGAATTTTAAATTATATCTTATGTTTAAAAAATTAGCCCACTATTACAAACTCAATTACTGGGATGGAGTAAGACACGCTAAGGACATGGGTGTCAGGCTCGGAAAAGGCTGCTCGCTGTACAGCAGGAATTTTGGAAGTGAACCTTATCTTATTGAACTCGGAGACAGGGTACAGGTAGGGCTTGACGTTCACTTTTTCACACATGGCGCGAGCTGGATGTTTCGTGAAAAATATCCTGATTTTGATTTTTTTGGTAAGATTAAAGTAGGAAGTAACGTATATATCGGCTACGGTTCCATCATCCTGCCTGGTGTAACGATTGGGAGTAATGTGCTGATTGCCGCTGGTTCGGTGGTTACAAAAAGCATTCCGGACGGTGTCATTGCAGGCGGAAATCCAGCCAAGCCCATCGGAAATTTAAGTGATCTTGAAGACAGGATTATGGATTATAATCTGAATTGCAAAAATATGACCCGAAAGGAAAAAATGGAATACCTGCTCTCACAGGATGATTCAAAATTTTTACAGAAATAATTGATATATGAGCTTAAAAAATGTGAAACAGGCTTTGGCCAACAATATGAAAAACATTCGGGGCTGGAAAACCGACAGGAAGATTGTCGTGATTTCAGTGGATGATTATGGAAATGTAAAAGTTGATTCCAAAGAGTCCATTGAGCAGATGGAAAAAGAAGGCGTAAAGCCGTTATCGCATTTCGATATACACGATACACTCGAAACCGAAGAAGACCTCAAACAGCTTTTTGACGTGCTTTCAAGCGTAAAGGATCGCAACGGGAACCCTGCAGTCTTTACAGCTTTTTCACTTCCTGTAAATATTGATTTCGAGAAGATGAAGGCCAATAATTATGAAAAATACGAGTACGAGCTGCTTCCGGAAACATTTGCCAAACGAAAAGGATATGAAAATACCTGGGCATTATGGCAGGAAGGTATGCGTAAAAAATTAATTGTCCCCCAATTCCACGGAAGGGAACACCTGAACCTGAAGATCCTGAATGAGGCGCTTCGTAACCGCGACAAAGCGACATTAGTGG
>CALRKC020000278.1:0-4382 GCA_943367895.1 Erythrobacter sanguineus
TCATCTCCCCGCTGAAAAGACCGTATCCTACTTTTGCACCTGCATTGAAAGCCACGCTGTTCTGGAATTCCTCGCGGGTATTACAGGTTTCACCTTCGAAATAGCTTTTGGTGTTTTCAATTGGCGTGATGTACTTTGGGATCAGGAATTCCTTGCCCAAAAATGTAAAGGATTTCATTCCGGATTTCAAGGGGTCCATAAGTGGCATGACGAAGGAATCAGGATTGACCCTCCCGAATACGTCCAGTCCCTGCCCAACGGCGTTGGCCTGCGACAGTATACTTGGCTCAGGACTTGCTTCCAGATTTATCGGCGCCTTAAAGCCGGTTTGCTCAATAGTGTTTTCCATATCTGTATAGTTTAATTGATTATCGTTGAACAACAGGCCCAACGATGCTAAACTATTAACAACCTGAAATTTACAGCAGAGCAGAAACCCCCTATTTTAAAAAGGCGTACAAACCCTATAAAACCCTGTAAAAATACGTGGGCTGTATTTTACGTATTTTCACTAACTACAGCACTCTGAAAAATAGCTTTCCAATGCCGGGCAATGGCATCACACGAAAGTTTAGTATCCTGACTTTTTTGATAACAGCAAAGGCTTTTCTGTTCGAACAATTCAGGATTGGAATAAAGTGCAGCGAAAATTTCTGTAAGAGACGCCACGTCAACGGTATTGGTATGGTCTACGGGAATCAGAATGCCAGCTCCACCCCACAATTCGCGACAGGCGGTGTGATTAGGGACAACCTGGCATTTACCTGCAGCGGCATGTTCAAATGCGACCAATCCCCAGCCTTCCCCCTGACAGGTATTGACTCCGACATCGCAGGCATTGTAGATGAGGTTCAGTTGTTCGTCACTGACTGCAGGTTTTTCTTTGGGGTCATCCGGAAAAAGTACATAATCTTCTATATCGAGTGCCTTAATCTGCCGTCTCAGGTCGACACCCATATCCACGGCAGACATATGGAGATACAGGTAAGCATTACGGTTTCCGGTTTTGAGGAATTCCGCAAAAGCGTTTATGCTAAGATCGATACGCTTGCGTTCCACATTCTTGTTGGCATTCAGGATAATGAAGGCATCATGCAGTTCGGGACGGTCAGGGAATAAAGCGGCGCGAATTTCAGCTTTGGTCATAGAAAGGGGATAGAATGTATTAGTATCCACACTGTGAGGAATGACATCAATGTCAAATACCAAATCCGAAATATCACACGACGCCCATTCTTCCAGGAAAGTGTCCCGTCCATATTGATTATAAAAAATCAGCTTTTCAATTCCGGCAAGTGCTTTTACACGGTCATCATCCCCCATCTTATTGTCCACGGGACAGTAATAAATGGTTTTCATGCCAAATTGCCCCAACACTTTTGAATGTGCCTGATACAGCCAATAATCATGGCAGATGAATACGACTTTTGGCTTGTACCTTAACAGTAACGCTTCCAACTGCCCCTGTCCCAATAAATCCCCGCGGACGGTGTTTGGCTCCACAATCCACTTGTGTTCAAGCCTTTCACCGCGATAGTTGATCCCAAAATGGACAATACGGAAATCCGAACAGAGTCTTTTGAAAATGCTTTCAAACACGCGGCTGAAACCCGAATTGTTTTCCGCCCAGCCGATGGCCAGTATGTCGCATTGGTACTCCATTGCATTTTTGCGAATTAGAACGAAAGATACTTATAATCGCCAGTTTGAAAACACGTATTTCTACGCAATTCTTTTTTTGGATTATGCCTATATTTGAAAGGAAACCAATTTCCCCAAAGCCCTAAACATGAAAAAACTAAGCGTCTGCCTTATCGTAAAAGATGAAGAAGAAGTGATGGAACGCTGCCTGTCTTCAATCTTAGCTGTAGCAGACGAAATTATAGTCGTTGACACCGGCTCAACTGATGATACGGTCGCGATTTGCAGTCGGTTTCCCGTAAAGCTGTATGATTTTAAATGGTGTGATGATTTTGCTGCAGCGCGAAATTACTCTTTTGAGCAGGCCACTGCCGATTATATCTTTTGGATTGATGCCGATGACATCCTGAAACCCGAAGACGCTGAAAAACTAAAGTTGCTCAAGGAAAACCTGACTGCTGAGGTGTATTACCTTAAATACGATTATTCACAGGATGAAAACGGGAATTCCCAATGTATACTTGATCGGGAACGTATTGTAAAAAACCACAAAAACTTCAGGTGGATTTACCCGATCCATGAAGTGATTGACTGCAACCATGCCGCCTCAAAGGAATATACCGATATCACGATCACCCACAAACGTACCGGTACCGGTTTTGCCGCAGACAGGAACCGCAACCTGAGTATCCTCGAAAAGGCAATCGGACTTCCGCAATATGCCGCTGATGCCCGGATGCAGTATTATCTGGGGAAAGAATATCAGGACAGCGGGCAGTTTGAAAAAGCGATTCAGGCTTTTAAAACCGCGTTTGATATTAATACCGGGTGGATTGAAGACAATATTTCGGCACATATAAAGACGGCGCAATGTTATCTCGCCTTGAATCCGGACGACGATATTCACAATAAAAGCATGGCTGCCCATCATGCGAAACAGGCCATAAAAATCGATTCGCGCTGGGCGGAAGCCTATTTTATCCTGGGACAGATTGCGTTTGGGGACAAGTTATATCAAGAGGCGATTTTCTGGTTTGAAAAATGTTTGCAGCCATTGCCGAATATCATGAGCCCTGTGAACACAAAGTTTTATGACCTGCTCCCGATGACACAGCTGATGTTTTGTTATGATGCACTGAAAGATTACAGCAGAGCGTCTTATTATAATGAACAGGCACTTAAGGTAAAACCGGATGATGCAGGATTGCTTTATAACCGAACTTATTTCAGGAATGCCGCGGATAAAGTGCTCGAGAATTATCCTAAAAAGGCACTGAATTTCTGCCACGGTGTATTCAGGAAAGAGCGTCATTTGAATTGCAATCACTTTCCAAATGAAAACACCGATTTCATTTCCGATCCCGAAAACCTGCTTTTTAACGACGGCAAAATTGCGGAAATCAACAATGAATATTATTTGTCATACCTGCCTGTCGCAAAGACTGAAAAGGTATTACAGGAATGGTATCGTGTGCTTATTCCGGGTGGGATATTAAAAATCAGGGAACATGATTTAAAGGCTTGTGCAGAGAAATTTTCAGACAGTAAAACGGTTGAAGAAAGAGATTGGTACAGGCACATCCTTTACGGCTTCCAGAATGATGCTGATTCAAACAGGCCGCGGCTTTCTAAAATCTCAGGATTTTCCAGAGAGGAATGGGAGCGGCTCGTTGCTAAGGCCGGATTTGAAATACAAAGCATCGAAGCTGTAGACATTTATGGAACGCCAAGTGTTGAATTGTCGCTTAGTAAACCACTGATTGCAATACAAAGAATCGGTTGGATTGCCGGAAATCCACTTCCGGATTCGCGGTTCCCGACCTATCGTATCCGGGCATACAATATCAATAAAGCATTAAATAAAACAGGATTTTCTTCAACCCTTGTACACGATTTATCAGATGCAGGTTTGTCTGATTTTCAGGTATTGATTTTTTTCAGGGCAATCAATGAAAACGATTACGACCTGATGAAACATTATAAATCATTGGGAAAGAAGATTGTTTTCGACATAGCCGAAGACCTGTTTGACCATCAGCAGGATTTCCCATTTTACATCCCGATGCTGCAGCTTGCAGATATTGTAATCTGCTGTTCCCATAAACTGGCTGAAAAAGCATCGGAATACAATAACCATGTTGAAGTCGTGGAAGATGCGGTTGAAAACGAAAATGTATTCCGTACTCAGTATGAATCCAATGCAAAACTTAAAGTGGGCTGGGTTGGCATGGCCGACAATATCCATCATGCTGAAAATTTACGTCCGCTTATCGAAGCCTCTGGTTATGAACTGATCACCATCAGCAACAGTGAAAATGCCAATGTTCAATGGAGTGAAGCGCATTGGCAGCAGCATTTATTGCAATGTGATATTGCCATCGCGCCGATTGATGCCGACAAACAGCCGTGTAAATCGAATAATAAAATAACCTCTTATATGGCGTTGGGCGTATCGGTTATTGCAACACCGCTGGACGCTTATAAAAAAATCATCCGTAATGGCGAAAATGGTTTTATCGCTGAAACTACTACAGATTGGGAAAACCATTTGATGTTGCTTAAGGACGCTACCCTGCGTAAAAAAATAGGTGAAGCAGGCAGGCAAAATATCCTGCGTTTCCGTCCCGAAAATATCGCCCTGAAACTGGCGCGTATTATTGTTCCTGAAACTTACAATGCCAGAGCCATCGACATCATCATCCCGACAATTTATAATCCGGGGCACCTGAAAGTTTGTGTCG
>CALRKC020000279.1:0-4368 GCA_943367895.1 Erythrobacter sanguineus
TTGGCGCATGTTCGCTCCCCCATTCCTGGTCCTCAAGTCTTACATTATTGTTGATTACAGGCACCCTGCTGCCATAAAGCCCATGTATCACAGGCTTGACAACAGTACTGCCCGTTTTTAAGCTGGACACGCCAGACACCTCCTTAAGCGCATCGCCCAGCGAAAGGTTCGTATATCTTTCAATAGTCTCCTGCCTGATCCTATGTTCCGGAACCGATGCGATAGAAGCGGCTGACTTTTGCTTCACCAGAACTTCCTGAAGCGTCGCAGTATTCTGCTTCAGGTAAAAGTCAATCTGCATATTGCCCTTAACATTGACAATCGTGTCGATTGTCTGGTATCCAATAAAAGAAACGTGGATCCTGGTATTGCCGTCTGCGACATTGGCTATAAAATAGCGCCCGGAAGCATCGGTCGAAACTGTCTTTTGATTAACATGGATGTGCGTTCCGGAAAGCGGCACGTTATCCTGATTGAATGTTTTTCCACTGATTTCATTTTGAGCGGATACATTGCTCCAAAACAAAAAAATGTAGAAAACCAGCATGATTTTTTTCAGCATGATTTACAGTAAATAAATATATAACAGGAGACAAACCCGGGTTCGGGATTGCTCGATTTAAGAATATATTTTATACTGTGGGAGGCGCTCGAAGTGCAAATAGGCTGCCTTTGAAAACCTGAGCGGACGTTTCATAAGAAAGAATATCAGGTTCAGCCTTTATTTGTGTTTTTTGAAATTTTAAAGTGAAACAAGCCGAAGCGATATAAGGGCTAAAGGTAAATTCGCAGGCAAGACATTTCTCAGGATTGTGATGACTGTGGTTTATTTCGGTCGTTCCGTGGGTGTACTTATGCTCACAATGCTTCTCGGTCAATTGTACGACCAAGTGCTCAATGGAATGCAACGACTGGTACAGTATTGAGAACAATACCATCAATGCCGTCAGAAAATTTACTATGACAAATTTCTTTTTCATTCCGTGCAAAGGTAGTCAAAATTTGGCGACTGTTTTGGTTTTAACATTTTTGCATGTTGCAAAAAGAAACGACGGTGCCATAAGGTGTTTAAGCTGCGTGGCTCGAAAAGTCCGCGATGCCTAAGACTGCTTTTCGATTTTCCTGAATCAAAGTCAAACGATTATTTTTTCGTGACCACCAGCTGTTCTTCATAAAGCTCAAGACTTTGCGACTGTAGTTTTTGCCGTAGCCATGCTGCCAGCTTTTCCTTTGATGGTACCGCCAGCTTCCTATTTGCCTGATACACCATTACGGGAATCGTTTTTACGCTGTCTGTTCCTTCATTAAAAGTGTGCTTTGCGATAGAGATATTTCGGATTTCAGGAAATAGAATTTTTATCTCGGCTAAGATTTTCTGATTGTCAACCCGGGAATTGGCAATTTCCTTTTTCAGTCTTGCAATCACGATGTCTTTTTCGTTCAAAATTGCTTTTTCTGAGCCAATCTCATTCAAAATATCCTTTTTGAGGTCTGTCGTATCCTGCCTGATCTGCAATACCGTATTCGTAATCTTATAGAATTTCAGCTTTTCGTTCAGCGCGGCGGTTTCAGATGGTGAAAATCTTGTTGACAGCAAAGCCAACTCAATTTTTTTGGGGTTGGTGAGGTATTTTGTTTTCTTATAAATTATGGTGTAGCCTTTATTGGTGAATTCGTTCTCGATATAATCGTTGATTTTCTCGTTGAACTTCTTTTCCTCATACAAATTAAAAGCAAAGTAAATGCTCGGAATCATCAATATCAAGATTAAGACTGTCATCGCATACTTTACCTGCTGCTGACGCCTCATGTCTACCTGCCTTACCGGAGCATATTTGAGGTATTTAATGATGATAAACGTTGCAATACAAATAAAGACGCAATTGATTGCATAGAGATAAAGGGCACCAAAGAAAAATTTAAAATTACCAATAGCCAATCCGTAACCTGCTGTACACAGCGGCGGCATCAGGGCGGTTGCTATGGCAACGCCGGGAATCGGGTTACCTTTTTCAACGCGTGTGATGGCAATAACTCCCACCAGGCCACCAAAAAAAGCGATCAGGATATCATAGATATTGGGTGATGTCCTGGCCAGCAATTCGGTTTGCGTTTCTTTAAACGGGCTCAGGTAGAAGTAAATTGTTGAGACTGCCAGGCTCACTATTGTTGCAATAAACAAGTTTTTCAATGACTTCCTGAGCAACGCAAAATCAAAAATGCCCAATCCAAATCCAGCGCCGACAATTGGTCCCATTAAGGGCGAAATGAGCATCGCACCAATAATCACCGCTGTTGAATTCACGTTCAGTCCGATTGAAGCCACAACGATCGCACTGGCAAGAATCCAAAGATTAGAGCCGCGAAACGAAATATTGGAAACAACGTTCTCAATTACTTTTTTACGGTCTTCTTCTCCATGATTGAGATTTATGAAGTCAAGTATCTTATTCATCCGTTTCCAAAATTTCCTTGTTCAGTATTAGTTTCAGGAATAGGAATCCGCATAATCCCGCAACTAACGAAGACAACAAAATGATAAACTTAGCATTACTGATAATGGTATCATCTTCAAAAGCCAAAAGCGTGATAAAAATTGACATAGTGAACCCTATGCCTCCCAAACATCCCACCCCGAAAATGGATTTCCAGGTAAGGTCCTGCGGTAATTTACAAATGCCAATCGCTGCGGCTCCAAACGTCAACAGAAAAATCCCCAAAGGCTTTCCGACTATGAGTCCCAGCGCGATCCCGATACTGTAGTGCTCTGCAATGACAGCGCTTATATCTGAACTCAAAACAATGGCGGTATTGGCAAGTGCAAACAGCGGTAAAATAATAAAAGATACCGGTTTGTGCAGGAAGTGCTGTAAAATATACGAGGTAGATTTTTCATCACCATTTCCGAAAGGTATAGCAAAGGCCAATAACACTCCTGTAATGGTTGCATGAACGCCTGAGTGCAGCATAAAGTACCACATCGCGACGCCGCCAATAAGATATGGGATAAGGTTTCTAACCTTGATTCTATTCAGAATTAAAAGCACTCCAAAAATAGCGAGTGAAATCATTAAGTTGTTAAATGCGATCGTTTTTGTGTAAAAGAAAGCAATCACCAGGATGGCACCCAGATCGTCAATGACAGCCAGGGCGGTAAGAAAAACTTTTAACGATGTGGGGACGCGATTGCCCAATAATGCTAAGATCGCCAATGCAAAGGCAATATCCGTAGCCATGGGTATTCCTGCCCCGGACTGTGTCGTATCTCCGTAGTTAAAGATCAGGAAAATTCCCGCGGGCACAATCATACCGCCAATTGCTCCAAATATAGGCAGCATCGCATCCTTTATATTGGAAAGTTCTCCCTGATAAATTTCCCTTTCCAGTTCAAGACCAATAAGAAGAAAGAAAATTGTCATTAACCCATCATTAATCCAGTATTCCACTGTCTGGCCTGCAAGCGGACTGTGCCAGAAATGAGCGTAACCGTCTAATCCAAAGTTGGAAAGCGTCAATGAAACGGCAGTACATATAATGAGGATGATACCTGCTGTCTTTTCATTTTGAAAAAAATCTTTAAATAGGGTAGTTAGCTTCATTTTGTATTCCGGTTCGCCTTCGTCACAACTATACTTAAAAATTGTTACAGAAGATTATGATTTGAAAATAAGTGGTTTAGTGGAATTGCCCGCATGAAGCACAATCCAAAGTTTCTAAGATAGGCAATTATTTGCACTTTTTGGCTATCCGAGATGGATTTCAGCATGTTGAGAAGGTGAATTTAACTTTGTCTTAAACTTCAGAATTCAGATAACAAAGCGCCGAACGAATTTTAAATATCAGTTACGATTGCATAAAAAAATCCCATACTTCCGTATGGGATTTTCTGTGGGCTGTCAGGGGTCACAGTCGAACACCTTGTACCCACCTTAACCTTTTTAAATAAAACTCAAAAAAGTTAAGATATTGATTTATAGAGTTTTATTTTTAAAATTATTATATTACGAGATTTACTATAAATATTACATTAAATTGTAAATACAAGATAGTATAAGTTATAATTATATTGGACGTGCACGTTGAAAATGGCTGTTTTTGGGGCAATAGAGAGTGTTGAACACCCGACGATATAAGTTTGTGGGTTATTAATGAGTGCATAACTGAATGGTAATTTGGTTCCTTAAATTCTAAACCTTGCTATTCTCTCAAAAAACTCACTCCTATAGGTATCCCCCAAGGGCAGGCTTTTGCCCGATATCCATATCTCGGCATTGTCTGTCTTTTCTATTTTACCAATAGCCACAATAAACGACTTGTGTATTTTTATAAAAAATTTGGCAGGGAGGTTTTCTTCAAAATATTTAAGCG
>CALRKC020000280.1:0-4345 GCA_943367895.1 Erythrobacter sanguineus
AATCCCCGACAGTGCCTTCTCCCTGAACCCTGCACCTTGTACCCTGCGCCTTTTCCGCTCAGGATTACTCGTCCCCGCCAGCAAATACCCACCATCCCTTGTCATGATGGCCTTCCTCAAAATATCCTCACCATCACTGCCTACACTCTTATCCCAAAGACGCTCACCCTTTTCAGAGATCTTCAGCACGATATAATCATTAATCCCCTCGCTGTCCTTTGTCTTTTCGCTCTGCGCGAAGCCGCCGATGACAAAACTATGGTCCTCATTCTCCACTATCGATGTCAGTATATCGGCCCTGCCGAAGTCATAGGTCTGCTGCCAGTCTGTATTGCCCTTTTCATCGAGCTTGATCACCCAGAAGTCTGTGCCCTCGCTATTGGTCTTGCTCTTATTGCCTGTCGCGCCGCTGTTCGAGTTGCCGCCCACGATGTAGCCCTTGTCATAGGTCTGGTGTACGGCAAACAACTGGTCGTCTTTGTCGCCGCCCAGTGTCCTTTGCCATTCGATATTGCCATCCTTGTTCAATTTGAGTACCCAAAAGTCATTGCCCTTCCCGAAGTTCCCGTCTGTCTTTTCGCCTTGCCCGTCAATATTGAGCGGGCTATTGGAGTACCCGCCAAGGATGTAGCCGCCATCAGCCGTCTGCCCCATGCTTTTGAGCATATCGGCATACTGCCCGCCATAGGTATGCTGCCACTGCTCTTCCCCCTTGCTGTCGACCTTAATGATCCAATAGTCCATATTGCCGCGCGTCGTTTCCTTTTTCATTCCCTTAGGCTGTAATGTCCCGGGTTCTGCAGGCAACGGGGAGGACGCCGAAGTACCGCCGATCAGGTACCCGCCATCACGCGTAGCAATGACAGACACCAAATCATCCTGTCCGGGTCCGCCATACGACTGCTGCCATTCCTCTTCCCCTTTGGCATTGAGCTTAATTACCCAATAATCATTGCCCCCATACGCGGCGGCAGTCCGTCCGCTAACCTGAGACTGAGACTGAGACTGAGAAGTACCGGCGAGGATAAATCCCCCATCTGCCGTGCATTTTACCGATTGCAGGAAATCAGATCCCGGCCCGCCAAAGCTTTTCTGCCAGTCTTCCTTCCCGTGCTCATCCATCTTCCAGATGCAATAATCCAGGTCGCCGCTGGCGTCCTGCGTCTTGTTGCCCGATTTGGCGGAAAGCGAGCTGCCCGCAATAATAAATCCGTAATCAGCCGTAGGCTGCACATCGAAAAGGTAGTCGGCCTGCCGCCCACCATAGGACTTTTCCCATTGGATGTCCTGGGCCTGTGCTGCAAGGATGCAGAACGGCAAAAGCATAAGGTAGTGCTTCATGGTAATCATGTTTTAATTGTTTTCAGAGGAAACTGCAACCTTCGTCTGGGGGAATCAGGGTAAACAGCTTCGACTAACTTATTTTTTGTAAAAATCCATTTTTTTCAAATAGCAAAACCACGTATAAATACCTGTTTTTTTATGTTTCCGTAATTTTTTTTTAAGTGTTATACTCCTGTACCGGTGCCTGAAACGCTTCCACCGCCATCCCATCTTCAGTCCTTTCATCGTTTAGCATCCGGAAAGCGTTATTTTTAAAATCTTTGCTTTAGGTTTTGTTCGGGTTTTGTTCGGGTTTGCTTCGGGTTTGCTTCGGGAAATGGCATAGTTTGTTCGGGAGCTCTCGAAGAACGCTCGAAGAACTCTCGAAGAAAACCATACCGAAATACGAAATAAGCGGCAATGGATTTTCAGCATAAAACAATAAAAAAATCCCCTGAAAAGGGGATTTAAATGGTATTTCTTAAGCCTTATCCAAACCACAATAATGAAAATAATTTCAGGACGATGATCGCAGCATCCGCACTACCAATTGTCAATTGTCAATTATCAATTATCTAGTCGGTATTCTCAATCTGCTTGTACGCATCAATCACTTTCTTCACCAGCCTGTGGCGTACGATGTCCTTATCGTCAAGGTAAATGATCCCAATGCCGTCAATATCCTTCAATACCAGCAACGCTTCCTTGAGTCCGGAGATTGTCCTTCTCGGCAAATCCACCTGCCCGGGGTCGCCCGTAATCATGAACTTGGCGTTCTTCCCCATACGGGTCAGGAACATCTTCATCTGCGAATGCGTGGTATTCTGAGCCTCGTCGAGTATCACAAACGCGTTATCGAGCGTACGCCCGCGCATAAAAGCCAGGGGCGCAATCTGTATGATCCCTTTCAGTATATAATCCTCGAGCGACTGTGGCGGAATCATGTCGCGCAGTGCGTCATACAAGGGCTGCATATACGGATCCAGCTTTTCCTTCATATCGCCGGGCAGGAAACCGAGGTTTTCCCCTGCCTCCACCGCGGGACGCGTGAGGATGATCCGCTTGACCTGCTTTTCCTTCAGGGCCTTCACCGCCATCGCCACACCGGTATAGGTTTTTCCTGTACCTGCGGGCCCTACGGCAAAAACCATATCGTTTTTGTTGATGTTATCTACAAGCAACTGCTGATTGGGCGTCATCGCTTTGATGATCTTCCCTCCTATGCCGTGTACCAGGATTTTATCGCTGTCCGGCATGCGCTGCTCCTCCTGGGTATTGCTCTGTATGACCCTGTCGATCACATTGTCATCAATGCGGTTGTAACGGCTGAAGTGCTGCATCAGGCGGTTAAAGCGGTTCTCAAACTCGTCCAGTACTTCCTTCTCGCCAAAAGCCTTGATGGTAGTGCCGCGCGCAACAATCTTTAGTTTGGGATAGTATTTTTTAATGGTCTCCAGGTGGGCATCCTGGGCACCCCAGAAATCTTTCGGGGCGATGTCTACTAATTCAATGATTCTTTCGTTCAAAAGCAGGAGTATTTAATTAAAAATTTAGCCATATAATTATTAGCTTTGCATTCAAATTTAAGGATAATTTAAAGCCTTTCCCTTTTTATTTATAAACAATTTTATGTCAATAATTACCCTTACTACCGATTACGGACTCAAGGACCATTTTGTCGGTTCGCTGAAGGGTAAGATACTAAAAGAGTACGCAGAAGCGCAACTCATTGACATTTCGCATGATATCGATCCGTTCAACACCGCCCAGGCAAGCTACATTATCGGGGCGGCTTACAGGAGCTTTCCATCCGGTACCGTACACCTCATTGGTGTTGATGCCGAGTACAACAAGGAGAACCGCCATATTGCGATCCAATGGGACGACCATTATTTTGTTTGTGCCGACAATGGCATCCTGGGTTTGCTGACGCAGAAGATCATCCCGCAGAAGATTGTCGAGATCAACATCCATGACCGTCTGCCGGCCAATGCCGTAGACCTGGACGTGTTTGTTACCGTTGCCTGCCATATTGCGCGTGGCGGACAGCTGAACGTGATCGGCAGGGAAATAAAATCGATTAAGCAGGTCACCGAACTGAAGCCTGTCGCTTCCGCAGATAGTATAAAGGGATACGTCATTTACATTGACCATTTCGGGAATGTCGTGACCAACATTTCGCAAAAGCTGTTCCTCGAAACGGCAAAAGGACGGCCTTATGAAATCATGCTGAATGACAAGCGCGGCCGCAACAACATCCGGAACATCTGGCCCAAATATTCTGATATCGCGACCTCGGATAAATTCCCGATTAAGGATTATGAAGGACAGAAACTCGCCATCTTCAATGAAGCGGGCTTTCTTGAAATCGCCATATTCCGCAGCAATCCCAACACCGTCGGCAGTGCAGAGACCCTTCTGGGGCTGGGCTACCGGGACCTGATCACCATTAATTTTGATGTACAGCCATGATCGTACGAATTGTAAAAATGTCTTTTCACGAAGAGCATATCCCGGCATTCCGGGAAAATTTTGAACTGATGAAAGAAAAAATACGAAATGCCCCCGGAAACCGTTTACTGGAACTGTACCAGGACCGCAACAATCCGTGCGTATTTTTCACCTACAGCTATTGGGATTCTGACAGCGACCTTGAAAACTACCGCCAATCGGAACTGTTTTATGATGTCTGGGCGTTTACAAAAAAACTGTTCAATGCAAAACCGGAAGCGTGGAGTGTTGACAAATTAGTAAGTTTGCAGTGAGATAGCGTGCCTTAGTGAAAGGCTATCGAACTGTGTTGAATATATAGTTAAGAAGAAAAATAAATAAATAAAATTCAAGCCGCTGTTTCGGATACTGAGGGCTCAGGCACTCAGGACTCAGGCACTCAGGCACTCTCAAAAATGAAAGCCATCCTCCTCAAAGAAATAAAATCCTTCTTCGGTTCGCCGATGGGGTATCTCGTAATTGCCATTTTCCTGTTGCTGAACGGCTTGTTCCTATGGGTATTTGAAGGCGA
>CALRKC020000281.1:0-4342 GCA_943367895.1 Erythrobacter sanguineus
GGTGAGAAAATGGCTCATTGGTGCGGAAATGACCTTTCGCCAATCCGGAAATCTGGGCAGTCGTTTCGCCGATATCAATAATGTGAGCTATGAGAATTCACAAAAATATTCTTTGGGAGGTTACTTTATCCCTAACTACAATGCTTACAACGGCTATTTTAAAAGGGTGACCTACCGTGGCGGCCTTCGATATGAAAATACCGGGCTCGTCATCGCCGGAAAGTCCATCGAGGACATGGCCGTAACCTTTGGCTTCGGATTTCCGGTAGGAAATGGTACATTCTCGAATATCAACCTTGGAGCTGAGTTTGGAAGAAAAGGTACAAAGGCGGCAGGTCTGGTCAGGGAAAATTACACTAACTTTACGCTAAGCCTTTCATTGAACGACAAGTGGTTCGTAAAAAGGAAATACGACTAATCTTATCCGGTGCAATCCGGTCTTCCCGATGACCCGAAAACTGAAAATACAATCCATATTGCTGTCTTTTTTCGCTTTTCCATTCTTGTGGAGCTGCGAAAGCAATTTTAAGGACGTGCAGAAATTTTATTTTTCAGAGTTTATGCCTACCGGAGAAGCGGATACCATCAACCTCAAATATACCGATTCCGGAAAAATAACAGCTGTGCTTGCCAGTCCCAGAATGCTGGACTACGGCAGTGTGCGTTTCCCGTTTACGGAATTCCCAAAGGGTATTGACCTGACGCTTTATGATAAGAATGCCAAAAAAACCTTTGTCAGGTCTGATTATGCAGTAAGCTTCAGGGGAACCGACATGATCGACCTTAGGGGAAATGTTCGCATCACATCGGAATCAGGACAGGAATTGACGACAGAGCAATTGTATTTTGACCAGAAGAATGAATGGTTTTTTACCGAAAAAAACTTTAAATTTACCGATCCGAAAAGCGGAGAGACAAAAGGAGAAGGGATTGATTTCAATAAGGACTTTACCCGTGTCAACTTCCAGAAAGTGCGAGGACTGCTGAATGAATCCGCTAACACCAAACTATAAGTTATGAACAAATATTTTAAGTATACCCCTTACCTTTATCTTATCGTGGCGTTGTTTGCGGCCTATAAAAGCATCAACGTGTGGAATGACAGCGAAGACCAACGCTATTTATTTCTTGGAATTGCGGTATTGTGCCTTTTTATGTTCGGATTCCGCTTATGGTTCGTCCGGAAGATGGACGCGCGAAACAGAAAGCCGTAATCCATGGAGATAAGCATTATCATATTGTGTTTAGTGCTTTCCGCTTTCTTTTCAGGCATGGAAATTGCCTTTATTTCATCCAATAAAGTGTATCTGGGCATCGAAAAGATGCAGGATACTTTTGTTTCCAAAATCCTTTCGCGTCTTACCGAAAACCCATCCAAGTTTATTGCTTCCATGCTCATCGGAAACAATATCGCGCTCGTCGTTTATGGTTTTTATATGGGCAGTGTGGTAATGAGGTGGTTTTCCGGATACCAGGGCCTTACGTACGGGTTTTCCGGCCTTTTGATCCAAACGGCAGTCTCTACCTTTATTATTTTGATTACTTCGGAATTCCTGCCAAAAGTTTTCTTTCAGGTTTACGCCAACAGCCTAATTAAGTTTTTTGCTGTCCCGGCCTATTTTTTCTACAGGATTTTTTATTTGGTTTCCACATTTATTATGTCAATTTCAGACATTATACTTCGAAAAGTCTTCAAATCAGGTGGTGATCAGGAGCAGTTGCTATTCAGCAAGATTGAACTCGGGAATTATATTTCAGAGCAGATGAGTGCTGTCGAAAACGACGCTGAGGTGGACTCGGAGATTCAGATTTTCCGCAATGCACTCGAATTTTCGGGAGTGAAAGCACGTGATATCATGAATCCGCGTACTGAAATATCCGCTGTGGAAATCCATGATTCGGTCGCAGAACTTAAGGCGCTTTTTATTGAAACGGGCTATTCGAAGATCCTGGTTTACCAAAATTCCCTGGACGACATCATCGGCTATGTACATTCCTTTGAATTGTTCAGGAAACCAAAAAGTATCAAATCAGTCATGATCCCTGTAGAGTTTGTGCCCGAAACCATGCTGATTAAAGACGTCATGAACCTCTTGACGAAAAAGCGCAAGAATGTAGCAATAGTCCTCGATGAATACGGTGGTACTTCGGGAATGATCACGATTGAAGATATCGTGGAGGAACTTTTTGGAGAAATTGAAGACGAACATGATGCGGATGACAGCCTCATTGAAAAGGAACTCGAGCCAGGCGTTTTTCTTTTTTCAACGCGGTTCGACGTGGAGTATATCAATCAGGCTTATAAGCTGGATATCCCTGAAAATGATTCCTATAGTACACTCGGCGGATTTATCGTAAACCACACCAAAGACATTCCGCAGCAGGGAGAAAATATACAGATCGATAACTTTCATTTCTTTATTGAAGCGGCTACCGACAAGAAAGTGGAGCTAGTGAAAATGACCATCAGGGAGTAAGCCGAAAAAAAAACCATTTTTTTATCGAAAATATATAGGTGAAGCACAATTATTTGACAGATAATTGTATTTTCGCAAACTGAATTAAAAATTAACATAAATAGAAATGGCAGTTTTATCAAAAATCAGGCAACGTTCGATATTGTTGATAGCAGTTATCGGCTTTTGTCTCTTTGCATTTATAATCGGAGATCTTGTACAAAGCAATTTGTTTTCACAGAGCGGAAACAATATCGGAAGCATCAACGGACACGATATTGCAAGGGAGGAATTTACGACCAAAGTAGAAAATGTTCAGAAAAGCTCTCAGGGAGCTTCTACAAGTCAGGCAGTAAATTATGTTTGGGAGTATGAAGTGAATAACGCCTTACTGGACGCCGAGTTTGAAAAATTGGGATTGCAGGTTAGCGAAGATCACGTTATTGATATCCTGAAGCAAAATCCGCAGATCGGACAGAACCCAATGTTTGCCGGAGTATCAGGTGCTTTTGATATTGCAAAATTCGATGCAGTGGCTTCTAACGGCGTTGAGGCGCAAAAGTTTGTGACTGAGTCTAAGAAGGACGCCGCTGAAAGTGCCAAGAAGCAAATCTACAATACGTTGTTGAAAGCGGGCGCCTACACTACAGCATTGGAAGGCAAGATGAAGTATAAAATGGAAGCGGATAAAGTAAGTTTTGACTACGTTTCTGTATTGTTCTCAACAATCAAAGACAGCGATGTAAAAGTATCTGATGATGAAATCATCGCTTACATGAGAAAAGACGAAAAAAGATATAAGTCTGAAGAAAACCGCGAATTGGATTACGTAACTTTCGAAGACAAAGCTTCCAAGGCTGACGAAGACGCTATCAAAGCCAAGATGGATGCTTTATTGGCGCCAAGTGTAGTATATAATAAGGAAACCAATCAGAATGATACGATTCCTGGTTTTGCCAGTGCTGCAAACGTGGCTGAATTCGTGAATTTGAATTCAGAAACACCATATGATTCAACTTATATCGCGAAGAAAGACCTTCCTGCACAATTTTCTGAGCAGTTGTACAATCTTCCTGCAGGACAGGTTTTTGGGCCATATATGGTAAATAACGCTTACTGGTTGTCAAAATCTATGGGACGTGAAGCAGGTGCCAATGTGAAAGCAAGCCATATCCTTTTGGCTTACAAAGGAGCGATGCGTGCTGCACCAACAGTAACAAGATCTAAAGAAGAAGCTGCGGCCAAAGCCAACGAACTTTTGGCTGAAGCCAATGCAAAACCAGAGACATTCTTTATGCTTGCGATGCAGAATTCAGATGATTCTTCAAAGCAACAAGGTGGTGACCTGGGATACTTTTCAAAAGGAGCCAACAGCCTGACCAAGAAATTTGCAGATTATATTTTTGCAAATCCGGTTGGGAAGCTGGGATTGGTTGAAACAGAATTCGGTTATCATATCATCAAAGTAACCGACAAACAGGATGGCGTTCGTCTGGCGAATATTTCCAAGAAAATAGAAGCATCTCCGGAAACCAGCAACGATGTGTACAACAAAGCGGTTAAATTCCAGATGGATGTTAAAGACAAGTCTTTTGATCAGGTTGCCAAGGCAGGTAAACTAACTATCAATCCGTCAGTGAAAGTTAAGGCGATGGATGAGAATCTGGGAGCTATTGCAAACCAAAGGCAAATCGTGAAATGGGCTTACAACAAGGACAGGAAAGTGGGTGATGTAGAAAGGTTTGAAGTAGCCAATACAGGGCACGTTATCGTAAGATTGAAAAAAGTCAATGAAGAAGGTTTGTTGCCGCTTGATGAGGCCAGGCCGATGATTGAATTGAAATTGAAAAACAAGAAAAAGGTTGCTTTAATCAAAGCCAAAATCA
>CALRKC020000282.1:0-4335 GCA_943367895.1 Erythrobacter sanguineus
TACAACCCAACCTCATCGGCAACACCGGATTATCTTGACGAACATAACGGCCGATTTTGTGTCACGCCCGAATACCCTGATGGGACTTATGCGTACTTCGCCACAGTAAACGCTGACCATAATTCCGCTGATCCTTATGTGGTGGGACCTACTTTTTATGGTGTAAAAACAGCTGCCAAAGTGACGACTATTTCTGAAGCGGTGACCACTTATTCCAATCTTGGGATAGCAAACAATGTTTTAAACCAATTGATTTTTAAGGCTTATCCGAATCCTGCTGCAGAGCTTGTCGCCATACAGTCGAGCGAAATGATCTACAATGACCTTACCGCCGAACTGATCGACATGCAGGGACGCATTATTCAAAGCAAGGTATTCCTGCAGGGAACTACAATTTGTTATCTTGAGACAGGTGGTTTCAGCAAAGGGATTTATGTCATTAAAATCTCTGACGGAAAAGACGCTAAAACCTTCCGGATAGTACTGGAGTGATTTAATTACGAATTATGAATTAGAAATTACCGTTCAGATTATAGATTTTAGGTTGAAAGCCGGTTGCATTTCCCTGTAGCCGGTTTTCTTTTTGTAGTAACGTCAGGGTTTGAAAAGGACTGTAAGACAGTAAGATAAACGACGATCTTGAAATTCTAAACCGAAGCAGTTCTTAAAGTCTTACAATCCAATTTATCTGCTAAACCAACTTATTATCAATTCCAAATTTCACCAATGCCGCCGTATTAGGAAGATTGAGTTTTGCCAGCATATTGTTGCGGTGGGTATTGACCGTTTTTACGGAGAGGAATAGTGTTTCGGCTATTTCCTGATTCGTAAAACCTTCAGCAATCATCTTAAGGATTGACTTTTCGCGGGGTGTAATGACCTGTTCACTGAATTGGATGTAATCACCTTTAGTGACGGGCTTTCCACTTTTGTCTTTTGTAAACAAATCTGATAATTGTGGTGAGAGGTAAATCCTATTTTCCTGTATCGTCTGGAAGGCCCTGATGAATTCTGAAGCATCGGCATTTTTTATGAGCAGGCCATCAGCACCGGCTTTAAAAACACGATTTACTGTATCAAAATCTGACATCATGCTTACCATCAGTATTTTGACGTGCGGCCTGTGACTCTTGATTTCACGGGTTGCCTCAACCCCATCAATTACAGGCATATTGATATCCATCAATACAATATCAAAATCCTGTTTCATGCATTTATCGATGGCTTCCTTACCATTCAGGGCAAACTCTGTAACCTCAGTACCCAAATGTTCATGAAGTATGAGTTTGAGTCCACCGATAAAAAGCTGGTGGTCATCTGCAATAAGCAATTTCAGTGCTTTGTATGGCATACTATAATGGTATTTCGATTATGGTTCGTGCTCCTGCACCGGGCATGGAATCAAATTCCACTGTCCCTTTCACTGATTTTACCCTGGCTTCAATATTATCCAGTCCGTCGCCCCGATTCACCGTTGCCGGATCGTATCCCGAACCGTCATCTTCATACATTAATATAATACAATTATCCCGTTTCAGTATATCAAGGATCACGTTTTTGGCATCCGCATACTTCAGTGTATTATTGATCAGCTCCTGTGTAATCCTGAACAATTCATGCTCAATCGCCTGATTGAATCTGTTATCAATCTTATGGTGGGACAACGTAAAATTAATTTGGTGCAGGCCGTTGATCTTATTCACAAGATCCTCTGTCGCCGCGATATACCCTTTTTCATGCAACAATCGCGGATGCATGTTGTTCATAATCTGCCGTAAATCATGGATTGAGGAATCCAGCAGGTGGATGGAATGGTCGACCTTATCCGTAATGTCCGCGCTCCCCGAATCATTCCTGAGACTGCTGACAAACATACGCGCGGTCGATAATTGTGCGCCAAGGTTGTCATGTAAATCACGGCTGATGCGGCTCCGCTCCTGTTCTAATGCCTTTTGCCTCTTGATTACTGCCAGTTTGTTGCGTTGTATGAGCAATATGATTAGGAACAATACGATAAGTCCCAATCCGGCAAAAATAAAATTCCTTGTACTACGCTGGCCTTCAGCAATTTCCTTCGCTATTGAATCTTTATTTTCCTGCGCCGCCTTGATTGAATCCTGCTCCATCTTAAACTCATACCGCATCTGCATCTCAGTCAGTTTCTTATCCCGCGCCATATTAAAAACCGAATCATTCATTTCGGCAAAGAGCACCTGATTTTCATAAGCCAGCCTGTAATTACCCATTCTTTTATAAGTTTCGGAAAGTGTTTTATAAGCTTCCCTCATACTTTCGAGTTCTCCATTTTCTTTCATAGGCCCAAGCCCCTTGTTAATATTGCTGATGGCTTTATCGTATTGCTTCATGTGGGCGTATACATTTCCAAGGGCAATATAAGCTGCTGAGATACCGTAAGTATCTCCTGCTTCCTTTTTCAGTTTCAGGCAGGTGAGCATATTTGAAAGTGCTTTATCATAGTCCTGCTGCAACAATGCAATCCTGGCAATCCCTGAGTATACATCAGACGCGGATTGCTTGTTGTCGTTTGCTATAGAAAGCTTCAATCCATAATGATAATTTTTTAATGCTTCAGCATATTGCGCTTTTTGTACATAAATCTCCCCTATATTCTGGTAAGTGACCGCCAGATTGTAAAAATCCTTAATCTTTTTCTGCTCTGTGGCACAATCCATATGCATCTTCAATGCCTTATCGTATAATTTCTGGGTGCTGAATACCAGCCCGAGGTTATTCAGGCATCCTGCAATACCATAAGCGTCGTTACCTTTTCTTGCGATAGCAAGGCCCGCCATAAAGTTTTTCGTGGCCTCGGGATAATTGCCCTGTTTCATGGCGGCTACGCCCAAATTTCCATAAGCATCAGTCTGCCCTATTGCATTATTGATTTCTGAAGCCATCTTGAGCGCCTTTCCATAATAGGAACGTGCTGCGGGATAATTGCCTTTAATGTCCTCCAGTGCGCCCAATGTATTGCAGGCGGTCATAATTCCCTTCTTGTAATTGATTTTTTCGGCGAGGGCAATCGCTTGTGCTGCATATACGGAAGCTTCATCCGAATACATATTAAAATACGTATTCGCAATGGTGTTCAGTGTTTTTACTTTGGAAGTGTCGGTTAAGGCGGTGGCTTTAGAACCCATCTTTTTCTTGTTCGCCTCAAACCTTTGCAAGGACATTTTCAGTGAATCGATATCGTTTGTTCCGGACTGTGAATAGCCCGGCCCTTTGTACAGCAGGAACAGGCTTAAAAAAAACCAATATAAAGCGCGACGAGTCTTCATAGGGGGGCTATGGGTACTGTGCAATATAGCTATTATATCCCAGACTACAATATCCGCCTTACAAACTTAGCGTTAAGGATATTGGCTTCTTGATCCTTATAAAAGAAAAGTAAGTTTTCTTATCCCACTCTTTATTCCCGTATACTATTTGATAACAATTTTCCTCCTGGCAACCACTTTTTTATCCGAACCAAGCAATTGCAGGAAATATACTCCCGAAGAAAGTGCGCTGACATCTACACTAGAGAAGTATGGGGCAGCAAAAACTTCTTTTCCTTCCGTATTGACAATCAAGACAGTTGCAATGCGCAAATCTGATTCGATTTTGAGAATGTTGTCTGACGGAACAGGATGGATTGAAATCTTATCCTCATTATGATTCAAACTATTTAAGGCCTCCGGATTGCGCAATTCGATAATCCGGTCATCCACTGCAATCGGACTACCGGCATAGTCGCGGTTTGAAGTACACAGGAACACCCTTCCGTCGGGGATTACGAGCACATCCCGCAACCTTCCGTAAGTATTTGTCAGGTAGATATGCTGTGCTGTAATGGCCGTCCCTGCTTCATTAAGTTTGAGCTGAATCAACTGCTTGTTTTTTAAGACAGCCAGCAATAAGGAATTATCCCATTCCGGTATTGCACTGTTCTGGTAAACTTCAATCCCGGCGGGCGCTATTGATGGCGACCAGGTCCAAATCGGTTCTTTTACGTTGTTTTCATTTTTTCGGGTTCCAAATGAAAGCAGCATTGACTCCGGTTTCATGGGTTTGAAATGCTAATGAGTCAAATTCCAACTTGATCCTTAAAACCAGGCTGTCTGACGCAGGTTGCGCGTGTAAGCCAAAACAAGCCGACAAGATTATGATTTTATGGATGATGCCCATGGTGTTTTCCTTTTGGGGGCAATTTAGGATTGAATAATTTAGCCAATTCATTCGTTAGCGCTTTATAATCCTCCATCTGCCCGGGCTTACACAATTTTTTAATGTCCTGGAAGTGATTAAAATGTACACGTTCAATCGCTGCCT
>CALRKC020000283.1:0-4333 GCA_943367895.1 Erythrobacter sanguineus
ATCATCACATTATCACCGATAACGGTGTAATCATATATCGCGACATTGGAATGTATCTGGCAGTTCTTACCGATTACAACGTGGTTTCCGATAAAAGTATTTGGCTGTATCACAGTCCCCTCACCTATTATAGCTGAACTCGAAATTGATGAAGATGAAGACCGGAATGGCTTAAAATGTTTAGTCAGCTTGTTGAAATCCCTGAACGGATCGTCTGAAATCAACAATGCCTTTCCTTCCGGGCAATCCACTTTCTTGTTAATCAGGACAATTGTCGCGGCCGATTTCAGCGCTTTGTCATAATATTTCGGGTGATCAACAAAAACAATGTCCCCCGGCTCCACGACATGGATTTCATTCATGCCTGAAACAGGGAACGTACTATTACCGACATATTCGCAGTCAATAATGGTTGCAATTTCTTGTAAAGTGTGGATTTTCGGGAATTTCATAGGCTTTGGTTCAGTGTTCAGGGCACAGGGTTCAGGAAAAGCGGTTTTCACGTTGTCCCTGCACCCTGCACCTTGTACCTAATTTATTCTTTTACACGCTCCATATAAGAGCCTGTCGCAGTGTCAATTTTTACCTTATCACCTTCGTTGATGAACAAAGGCACGTTAATGGTCGCTCCGGTTTCAACAGTAGCTGGTTTTGTCGCGTTTGTTGATGTATTTCCTTTTACACCCGGTTCGGAATAAGTCACCTCAAGGATTACAGAAGCCGGCATATCCACTGATAATGGCGCTTCAGTCTCTGCATTGATAATCACCTTTACGGTAGTTCCTTCTTTCAATAATTCCGGTGCGTCAAGAATGGCTTTGTTTAATTGGATCTGCTCGTAGGTTTCTGTGTGCATGAAATTGTATAAATCTCCCTCAGCATACAAATACTGAAATTCGTGGGTCTCAACACGTACTTCATCAATCTTGTGCCCTGCTGAAAAAGTGTTGTCCAATACTTTTCCGTTGGTAAGGCTTTTCAGTTTTGTACGTACGAAAGCAGGTCCTTTACCTGGTTTCACATGAAGAAATTCAATGATTTTGTAAATGTCGTGGTTGAACTTGATGCATAATCCGTTTCTAATATCCGATGTAGATGCCATTCTGTTTTGTTATTTTAAATGTTAAATTTTGAATTCTGATTGTTTTTGATCACTAATAATTACCCGTGTAGCCTTTCATTACACCACGCGAAGAGTTCCTGATGAAATCCAGTATTTCATCCCGCTCAGGGGTAGCCTCCATCTCTGCCTCAATAATGCTGACGGCCTGCGATGTATTGTAATTCTTTTGGTACAATATACGGTAGATTTCCTGTATCTCACGGATCTTGTCTGTGGTGAACCCCCTTCTTCTCAGGCCAACAGAGTTGATCCCGACATAAGAAAGCGGCTCTTTCGCAGCTTTTGTATAAGGCGGAACGTCTTTGCGTACCAACGACCCCCCTGAAATCATAACGTGATCGCCAATCTGTATGAACTGATGCACTGCTGCCAGTCCGCCTATAATGGCGTAATTGCCAACGGTGACGTGTCCTGCAAGGGCCACACCATTAACAATAATGGCGTTATCACCGATATGACAGTCGTGCGCAATATGTGCGGTTGCCATCACAAGACAATTATTTCCAAGCCTGGTCTGACCGGAAGCAATAGTTCCCCTATTGATGGTTACGCATTCGCGGATGGTACAATTATCACCAATTATAGCCAGCGATTCCTCTCCGCCAAACTTCAGGTCCTGCGGAATGGCCGAAATGACCGCTCCCGGGAAGATATTACAGTTCTTTCCTATTCTCGCGCCTTCCATGATGGTGACGTTTGATCCAATCCATGTCCCGTCTCCAATCACCACATTATTGTGAATGGTCGTGAAAGGCTCAATTACCACATTTTTGGCAATCTTTGCGCCCGGATGCACATAAGCTAAAGGTTGATTCATCTTTACGTTTTTTATGGTTGTGTCTTCCGACGCTTATTGTTTTTTTGCAATCTGTGCCATCAATTCCGCTTCGGCGACAAGCCTGCCGTTTGCATAAGCATTGGCCTGCATGTGACAGATCCCCCTTCTGATTGGCGCAATCAGGTCGCATTTGAATACCAAAGTATCTCCGGGCAACACCTTATGCTTGAATTTTACATTATCGATCTTCATGAAGAAGGTCAGGTAGTTCTCAGGGTCAGGAACAGTACTCAACACAAGGATCCCTCCGCATTGTGCCATGGCCTCAACGATGAGTACACCTGGCATTACCGGCGCTCCGGGGAAATGCCCTACGAAGAACGGCTCGTTCATTGTGACATTCTTCAAACCGACAACATGTGTGTCTGACAGTTCAAAAATCTTATCGACCAACAAAAATGGTGGCCTGTGCGGCAACATCGACATGATTTTGTGAATGTCCATCAACGGCTCCTGATGGAGGTCGTATACCGGTACGTGGTTGCGTTGTTCAATCTTGATGATCTTTGCCATTTTCTTTGCAAACTGCGTATTCACGTAATGCCCAGGCTTGTTGGCAATAACTTTCCCTTTGATTCGCGTGCCTATAAGTGCCAAGTCCCCAACAACATCAAGCAATTTATGCCGTGCGGCCTCATTGGGATAATGTAACGTCAGGTTATCGAGTACGCCATTTGGCTTTACCGAGATCTTATCTTTTCCAAAGGCTACCTTCAGGTTTTCCATCGTTGACTCAGAAATCTCCTTGTCGACATATACGATAGCGTTGTTCAGGTCCCCCCCTTTAATCAGGCCGTTTTCCAACAATGACTCCAATTCGTGAAGAAAGCTGAAGGTACGTGAATCGGCGATTTCAGTCTTAAACTCTGAAATATTCTTCATTGTAGCATTCTGTGTACCCAATACTTTAGTACCAAAATCTACCATTGCCGTCACCTGGTAATCATCGCCCGGCATGACGAGAATCTCACTTCCTGTATTTTCATCGGTAAAGGAGATCACCTCTTTTACCACATAATATTTGCGTTCTGCATCCTGCTCTACGATTCCGGCTCTTTCAATGGCTTCCACAAAATATTTTGAGGAACCATCCATAATCGGTGGCTCAGAAGCATCAAGTTCAATAATCACATTATCGACATCACAGCCCACGAATGCTGCAAGCACATGCTCTGAAGTCTGGATTTTCACGCCCAGTTTCTCAAGGTTGGTACCGCGCTGTGTATTGACTACATAATTGGCATCCGCTTCAATGACCGGCTGTCCTTCAAGATCCACCCTTACGAAAGTGTAACCGTTGTTGACCGGAGCCGGTTTAAAGGTCATTTTAACATCCTTCCCCGTATGGAGTCCTACACCGTTGAGGGAAATCTCAGTTGCTATGGTTTTTTGTTTAACCATCAGATTGTATTTTTTGTTTATTTATTTTTTAGCCGACAGCTGTCAGCCGATAGCTATTAGTTACCTTCCATTTTCTTCTTCAATTCCTCCAATTCCGAAATAATCTTCGGCAAATTCTTGAAATGCACATACGATTTGCTGAAATCGGTATAATTATATGCAGGGCTACCCTGTACCGTCTCATCGTCTTTCAGGCTCCTGCCAATGCCGGACTGTGCCTGTATCCTCACATTATTCCCAATAGAGAGATGGCCTGAAATCCCCACCTGCCCTCCAATCATGCAGTGCCGTCCGATTTTCGTCGAACCCGCCACACCGGTTTGCGCTGCTATTACCGTGTTTTCGCCAATTTCCACGTTGTGGGCAATCTGAATCTGGTTGTCCAGCTTGACGCCATTGTGGATAATCGTTGAACCCATAGTAGCGCGGTCCACCGTAGTCGCCGCACCGATATCGACATAATCACCTATAATGACATTCCCGATTTGCGGGATTTTACTATAGGTTCCATCTTCCTTAGGTGCAAAACCAAAACCGTCGGCTCCGATAATTGCTCCCGAATGGATGTTGCAAAAACTTCCGATTTTTGAATCCGAATAAATTTTGGCACCGGCAAAAATAATTACATTATTCCCAATTTCAACATTATCACCGACAAAAGAATTAGGGTAAATCTTAACATTGTCCCCAATCTTTACATTATTACCAATATAGCTAAAACTTCCCAGATAGAATCCCTCGCCATAAGTAACACTTTCAGACACTACTGACGGCTGCTCGATTCCCTGCTTATTGTGCTTTACCTGATCATAAAATGTCAGGATTTTCGTAAACGCACCATAAGCATCATCTACCTTAATCATCGTAGTGAACACAGGGGAATCCGGCACAAACGTAGCGTTCACTATCGTTACGGATGCCTGGGTCGAATAAATATAATTGTTGTATTTGGGATTGGAAAGGAATGTGAG
>CALRKC020000284.1:0-4314 GCA_943367895.1 Erythrobacter sanguineus
TTTCCAAAAAAAATGTCGCCCGACGTTTCCCGAACCAACTGGGAATGTTGGTAGTTGCTTTCATATACCTCGCCCGCAAATCCAGCCTGCGGCGCAATCGAAAAGGCCTGTTTTTCATACAGGTAGAAGAAAGTACCGGAATAATTAAGCTGGTTTCCGAAACGATATTGCTTGTCATTTTCGGTCTTAAGCGTATAACTCAGCATACTGTTCCATCCAAACCGCTTTCTTTTGACAATATATTCTGTCGCAAAAAGATAGTCCCAACTTCCGGTGCCCACCTGAAAACTGGGGTTAACCGCGCCTGCATTGGCTTCATCGAATTTTCCTGTAGGTGCCTTTACACCGCCGCCGATTTGCAGTGTGTGAACCAAAAAGGTACTGTCCTTATGGGTTTGATACAGACGGTACATCGCCAAAACCGTAATATCACCCATTCCGCTTATTTCCTGATTGCCCGTTGCAGTTTCCCTGTTGTGGAAATGGTAAGGAATCAAGGCTGAAATCTGGACATTTTTGTATACCGGTATCCTGGCCCAGACTTGAACCGTATTGAAATCTTCATCGTACCAGGGTGAATTGCTGTACAGCCCGTCCGAGCTTTCATAACGTTGGTTGAAGTACCGTAATCCCACAAAATTAGTGTTCAGCATCGAGGCAAACCCCATGCTGCCGCCACTGGCAGAACAGCCGCAGGCATCGCACTTTCCCTTAGCTGCAATAGCGTAGTTGTAGTATTCTCGAAAGACCGCTCCTCCTGAAAGGCTGTCTTTTCCCGTTGCATTAGCCAATTGGAAAGCCATCAGGCTCAATAAAATATATTTTTTCATCGTATTTAAAATTCTGAAAATCGTTTGTCCGTGAGGTATTGATTGTCGGTTAAAGTTTTGAGGAAGGCCATTATCTTTGTCTTTTCCGAAGGGTTTAACGGGATGCCTAAATTCCCATTTTTATTGAGTCCCGGGTCAAGCGTTGCCGAATTTACCACGCCCGAATTGTAATGGTCCAGAACAGCCTCCAGCGTCCGGAACCTTCCGTCATGCATGTACGGTTTGGTTTTCTCGACATTCCGAAGGCTGGGGACCTTGAACTTGTATTTGTCTGCGTCATCCAGCGTGACCCTGTACCGCCCAACATCATTTACAATGGGATTTACAGCGAGCCCGTTGTTCCGGAATGAATTGTCGGTAAACAAATCTGTTGCGTGACAACCCGAACACTTTTGGGTAAAAATGGTGTAACCGTCTTTTTCGTCCTGCGTCAGTATGCCGCCCGGTTCGTTGCGTCGGAATTTGTCGAATCTGGAATTGGATGAGGTCACCATCACCATGAACTGCCCCATGGCGTTGAGCATGTTTTCGGTATTGATGGGCTTACCGGGAAAAGCCAAAGCAAACAATCTCCGGTACTCATAATCACCGTTCATCATGGCAACAATCCGTGAAAAATTGCCGCCCATCTCGATCGGATTGGTAATGGGTATAATGGGTTGCAGGTTCAGGTGCTCTGTCGCGCCGTCGTACATAAAAGTGGTCTGGTATCCCAGATTTTGTATCGAAGGCGAGTTCCTTGTTCCGGTTAAACCGTTCACGCCCTGGCTTACGGTATGCCCGTGGTGCGTAAAGGCACTTTGCTGTTCGTGGCAAAAACCACACGATACTGTCCCATCCAATGACAGACGGCCGTCATAAAATAGTTTCCGACCGAGCTCGAATCCCTTTTCGGTGATCGGATATTTTTCGATGTCATAAACCAATGGCGGAAAATTGGAAGGGATCTTAAAACTGATGGGAACATCAACATAATCATCATCATTATCAGTGCAGCTCCACAGCAACGGCAAAACGAATAACAATATATATTTTGCTTTCATTTTAAAGGATTTAAAAAAGCAGTTGAACGATTTGCCCAACTGCTTTTGTTAAATTTAGTCGTTGTGAACATGGTCTACAGCAAACATATCTGATAAGTTTGTCGTAATCAAAGGCAGGTTCTCACCGCTCATGATCATCGCGCCCATGCCGCCCATGTTGTTGTCCGTTAGCTTGATTTTATTGGTGCCGTCGATAATTTTGGCCACATCGGCAAAAATGTGGACATCAGGCGTAATGTTCGTCCTGACCAATGCCTTTTCCGGAAAATCCAGCGTGACGGCGGTGTAGTTGTAATTCGCCCCGGATTTTCCGGTGTGTACCATAAAAGGTGTTGCAGTACCTACTGTTGACGAAGTAAACGTTCCTTCAAATAATAGGTGTTTGTAACCTGCGCTCCAAGACCAGGCCATGTCCTCGTTTTGTGCGGCGGCGAAGAAATCACCCTGAACGGTTTCCCCAAGATTGTATTGGGCCTCGTCTACACCAATTCCAAATTTAATCCTGGTATAGTTTCCTGCAGGAATGTTCGCCAGTTCCAAAACATGGCTAACGTCATTCGCCTCGCTTACGATAAAATAACTTTCTGATTTTGGACACACGAAAACGGTGCCATCTTCTTTTGTAAGTTCGATGTTGCTGATGATGTATTTGACATCAGAAACGATTAAGGTCTCTCCCTGTGAAGTTACATTTCCCGCACCATTGAGTGCTAAGTTTGCACTGCCGAACACATTGTCAAATTCTATATCAAGATTTCCCTGCCCGGAGGCGGAATTGTTGTCGTCATCATTCGAACAAGAGGTCAATGTAAGGGTGATTGCCAGCGCGGCAAGCATATTTTTGAATTGAAATTTCATTTTTATTTATTTAAAGGTTGTAAAATATTCGTTCAGCGCAACGTGCGCCAAACAGTAGTGAACATAAGTGTATTGGGTTACCGAAAAACCGGAACCACAAAAGAGGAATGCTGAGAAACTTATGCCGAAAAGTTGGGCGGATGGAAATCTGAACGGGAATCCAGATAGGAGTAGAGGTTGGAATAGTTTGAATTCAAACTCATTGCCCCGATTAATGCTCTTTTTATAGCGGTCAGGGATTGGATTTCCTGAAAAAACAATAACTCAATTTCTTTAACGATTGGTTTTTTGTCGTTTGGCTTTTCGCCTTCTGAGGCTTTTGCCATTTCTTTCATCAAATGACATTTACCGTTACATTTTAATTCAGGCCGGGCTTTGTTTTCGCAGAGAACTTTGGAGATATATTCATAATTGGACACATATTCAACAATGGGGAACAATGGTTTGAATAAGATAAAAAAGGCTAATATGAATAGTGTTTTTTGCACGGGGCAAAAGTATTTCAAAATTCACAGTTGTACAAAATTTTTGGCATCAAATCGGGCAGGATATTTTTATGGCTTTGCTATGCCGACAGATTTGCGTTCGTAATCAGACAACAAGGTTCAGGGATTTCTGATCTTTGGTTGGTAAGGGAAGACTTTGTTCGTTTGTAAATGAACAATTTTATATAAACCGGCTGATAATTGGTTGTATTTTTTTACCTTTGCCACCACTATCGCAAGCCTCTCAGAAATGTGGGGCTTTATTTTTTACCAAATTTATGGCACACAAAGCAGGCTTCGTCAATATTATCGGAAATCCAAATGTAGGGAAGTCTACCCTTATGAATGCTTTTATTGGGGAGCGGCTGTCGATTATTACTTCGAAGGCGCAGACCACACGTCACCGCATTCTTGGGATTGTCAACGGCGAAGATTTTCAGGTTGTGCTGTCGGATACGCCCGGAATCATCAAGCCTGCGTATGAAATGCAGGAGTCGATGATGACTTTTGTTAAGTCGGCTTTTGAAGATGCGGATATCCTGATTTATATGGTGGAGATCGGGGAGAAGGAACTCAAGGATGAGGCTTTTTTCAACAAAATCATCCATGCCAGAATCCCGGTATTGTTATTGCTGAACAAGATTGACAATTCCAATCAGGAGCAGCTCGAAGAGCAGGTCGCCTTCTGGAAAGAGAAAGTACCGAACGCCGAGATATTTCCGATTTCAGCATTGAAAAACTTTAATGTGCCCGAAGTTTTTGGCCGCATATTGGAACTGTTGCCGGAGTCACCGCCGTTTTACCCAAAAGACCAGCTTACCGATAAACCGGAACGTTTTTTTGTAAACGAAACCATACGCGAGAAAATCCTGCTGAACTACAATAAGGAAATCCCCTACGCGGTCGAAATTGAAACCGAGGAGTTCCTCGAAGATGATAACATCATCCGCATCCGTGCCGTCATTATGGTGGAACGCGATACACAGAAAGGCATCATCATCGGGCACAAGGGGGCTGCATTGAAGAAAGTTGGCATGGAGTCCAGGGCCGATCTGGAGAAGTTTTTCGGCAAGCAGATCCACATTGAATTATATGTTA
>CALRKC020000285.1:0-4286 GCA_943367895.1 Erythrobacter sanguineus
AGGCAAGACTGCTTGCAGCGGATACCAATGTCAATATCGCTAAAGGGTCGAACGGAAATCCTATCAAAATTGATATCAACAATGATTTGGAGATACAGGAAAGCGAAGCCCTGCTCGTATATCAATTGCGCATTATAAATGCAGCCGCCGTAACCGATCTTACAGGTATTGCTGCTTTCACAAATTTACGGATCGCCAATTTTAGCGGGAATAGTATCGCTTCCGCAGATTTGACGCCATTGGTTAATCTGCAGACGGTCAACCTTGACAACAACGAACTCACTTCTTTGAGCGTTAACGGACTGGGCAATCTTACCACGCTTAGTCTTGCAGGCAATCAGGTGAGCACGCTGAACACGTACGGGCTAAACAGCTTAACGAGCCTCGACATGTCGGGGAATGACTTCCTGACATTCAATATCGAACCTGTACCTACATTACTTACGTTAAACTGCAGTAACAACGCCATCACGTCTATCAATCTTACTTCGGTCCCGAATGTGACAAGCCTTAACTGCAGCCAGAACAGCCTTTCAGCAATCGATGTTTCCCTGCTGGTGAACATGTACCGCCTGGAATGTCACAACAACACCCTGACGGCTTTGGATTTGTCTGAGAACACTCAGGTCACCTATTTGAATTGCAGCAACAACAGCCTGACATCACTTGATTTAAGCGGATTGAGCGAGTTGGATTATTTAAAATGTTCCTACAATCAACTGACTTCACTTACGATTACGGAAGCCAATGCAACTGATGACTTAGACGTAGATTGTTCTTACAATCAATTAACGGCTTTGAATATCTCGCCCTCGATAGGCATGATGACGCTGAATTGCAGCCACAATCAGCTGACCACACTGGATTTAACCGGGGTAAACGTTGATATCGAAATGGATTGCAGCTACAATCAGCTCAGCACCCTGGATGTCTCGAACAATACCTTTTATTTGCTGGAATGCAATAACAACCTGCTGACGTACCTGAATATATCCAATTGCAATCTGCTGGAGATTTTAAATTGCTCCAATAATCTACTGACGACAGTTGATGCTTCCACCCCTATTTTGAATATGGTAGACTGCAGCAATAACGCATTGATTTCATTGTTCCTTAAAGGCGGCTACAGCATCTCTGAGCTTTCTGTTATAAACAATCCCAACTTACAGTATGTGTGTGCAGATGATAACGAAGATGAATTGGCGGAAGTTCAAGATGCCTTACAGCAGGCAGGAAATACAACCTGTGAAGTGAATTCATACTGCGTTTTTACGCCCGGTGCTTTTTATACTATAGAAGGAACGCATAAATATGATATTACCGCCAATGGCTGTGACGCGGGCGACCCGATTATACCGTCAACAAAACTGAACATTACGAATGGCACGGTTACCGGTACGGTCATCGATGACGAAAGCGGCAATTATTCAATACGCGTACAAAGCGGAACACATACGATAACGCCTGTATTTTCATCACCTTATTACCAGGTTTCACCACCTTCGTTCACCGTCACATTCCCCGGTGGGGCAGTGCCTGCCATACAGGATTTCTGTATTACAGCTAATGGCGAACATCCGGATGTCGATATTGCACTGATTCCCGGCAATACCGCCGTTCCGGGTTTCAATACTTCTTATACGATTCGGATTACGAATAAAGGAACCGTTCCGGCTTCGGGAACCATGCAACTGGTGTTTGATGATGCCGTTATGGATTTCATTTCGGCTTTACCATCGATTTCCGGTCAGTCGGGCAATATCCTGAACTGGAATTATGCCAATATTCCTGTATTTGGGGTAAAGGAATTTATTATCGCCTTCAGCCTTAATACCCCTACAGATACACCGCCTTTGAATCAGGACGACATTTTGCCGTTTACCGCAACGGTGAATCTTACTGCCGACGAGATGCCGGCTGATAATGTAGCAGTGCTGAACCAAATGGTTTTTAACGCCTTCGACCCCAACGACAAAATCTGTCTCGAAGGTGATACGATAACGCCGAACATGGTAGGGGAGTACGTGCATTACAGGATCCGTTTTGAGAATACCGGAAATTATCCTGCTGCCATTGTTACAGTGAAAGATGTTATCGATACCTCAAAATTCGATATCGAAACCTTAACGCCGGTTTTTGCAAGCCATCCGTTTATCACCCGCATTACAAATGGAAATCAGGTAGAGTTTGTTTTTGACAACATCATGCTGCCGATTGACGATTTCAATAATGACGGTTATGTAATTTTTAAGATCAGGACAAAACCCACTTTGGTTTTAGGGGATGAATTAAGCAATACTGCCGCAATTTACTTCAATTATAATGCGCCTGTTATTACGAATACTGCGGTGACGACGGTAGCTTTGCCTTTAAGTACAAATGAAAACGAGAATACTTTCGGTTTTGCATTGTATCCTAATCCGGTGAAAGATGTTTTGAATATTGCTTCAAAAGTAAATACGGAGATAAATTCTATAGAAATCTATAATATGCTCGGCCAGGAGGTGATGAAGGTGAGCCCTGCAGCAGGAGATAACAGTGTTGATGTGTCGCGTCTGCCGGTTGGAAGTTATGTAAATAAAGTGAATTGTGAAACTGCAGCATGGTCAGGACAGTTTATTAAGAAATGATATTTGATAAACAATTGCATAGTTTAAATTGACTAAAGGAAATCGATTATTTTCGATTACCAAAATTTTTAAAACATGAGATACTATTACATTATAATTTTATCACTAAGTTTCATCGGTACAAAGGCGCAGGTAGTCAATTTTACTGACCCTGAACTTAAAGTTGTGCTTCTGTCTTCTGACCCGTCGAATTTTATTGCAACAAATTTAAGCGGAGGTTATTTTGCCATTGATGCCGATGGCAATAATGAAATAGATGAAACGGAAGCGGCACAGGTAAGTGAATTACGGTTGAATGATGGGTTCCTGATAACCGACATTTCCTCATTGGCATTGTTTCCTAATCTGAAATATCTTGGTGTCACAGATTGCAGTATCGATAATCCGGATATCAGTGCATTTTCCCAACTGGAAACCCTTGCTTGTGCTTTCGGGGAATGGGATACAGTAAATTTAACTAATGCAAATCTTAAAAAATTAATTTATCAGGATTCATCAACCACAGCGATATCGATAGCCGGCCTTCCGGCATTGGAAGAACTTGATATTTCAGTTTCATACATGTTGCAATCCCTGGATCTTACTGGTGCTGTATCGTTAAAAACACTTAATGCACCTGAGTGTAGTGCGATTCAAAATATTGATGCTTCTCCTGCCACAAACCTTGAAGCCATTTATGTACAAGGGTGTACGGCTTTAACATACATTAATACAAAAAATGGCTCAGATGAAGTACTGAGTTGTCAACAATGCCCTAATCTCCAATTCATCTGCTCCGATGACAACCAGATAACACAAATACAAAACATGGTGCCTGCAACATGCCAGGTAAACTCTTATTGCTCTTTTGTGCCGGGCGGACCCTACTATACTATTTATGGCAACTGTACATATGATGCCGACAATAATGGTTGCGGAGGCAGCGATGTTGCCGTCCCCAGCCTCAAATTCCAGGTTACCGACGGTGTAACCAATGGCACGTACATAGCAGACGAACTCGGAAGTTATTCCCTGCCGCTGCCTGCCGGGCAATACTTCATAACACCAATCATTGAGAATGGCTATTTTGTGGCGAGCCCTGCTTTATTCGGTATTAATTTCCCGGCAGATGGCAACGCGATAACCCAAAACATCTGCATCGTCTCTAATGGTATACACAACGCACTCGAAGTTATCATCATGCCAGTTGATGCGGCCAGGCCGGGTTTTGACGCCTCATACCATTTGTTGTTACGAAATACGGGAAATACAACTTTGCAAACAAATATGAACCTGCAGTTTGATCATAATGTCATGGATTTTGTCCAATCAGTACCAATGCCTTCCGCGCAGTCGCCCGGAAGTTTGGATTGGATGAATCTGAGTATTGCACCATTTGAAACCCGAACTGTATTGGCAATAATGAATATGAATAGCCCTGTCGAAATTCCTCCATTAAACAATGGCGACCAAATTCAGTTTATCGCTTCATTGTCTTACGACGGAACGGATGAAACGCCGTCAAATAACATTGATGAATTTACCCAAACTTTAGTCAACTCATTCGATCCGAACGATAAAACCTGTCTCGAAGGTGACACCATTACACCGTCAATGGTAGGTGATTGCGTTCACTACCTGATCCGTTTTGAGAATACGGGAACTTTCCCGGCGGAG
>CALRKC020000286.1:0-4285 GCA_943367895.1 Erythrobacter sanguineus
ATACAAGAATTCTGTAATCAGACAGGGTTAAATATTGAACAGGTTGAAAAGACAATATTTGGGTGATGCTGATAGAATGCTAAAAAGGAGAAAAATACACGTCTCCGAAACCTTTGAACGCTTCGCAAACCCATTCATTTTTTAGTGTAGTTCTTTGCCATTTCATTTGGATAATTACTTATTAATCAGTAAATTTACAGTATAAGATTTAGTGATATTTGCAGACCGCTGAGGTGCAAAATCGAGACCCTTAGATTTTAAACTTTTGAAAGTATTGATATAGGCGGGTTTAGCCGTTAGGTTCAAATCCCTCATCGCCCACAGAAAATCCCATACGGAAGTATGGGATTTTTCTTTTTGGATATCATGTTTCAATTGCAAATAGTAAAGTCATTTCCAGCCTACTGAAAAAACGCTAAAGCGCGGTGCATTGAAGCATTCTCAAAACCATATCGAATTGCTGAACTAAAAAACGGCTTTGTGAAATGTTACCGAATCACAATTTTATATTCCGCATATTTGTAATATCAATTTGATATCATGGAATATTTAGGATATTTTGCTTCTTTACTCATCGGTATTGCCCTGGGCTTGATCGGCGGCGGTGGTTCTATCCTGACCGTACCCATTTTAGTGTATTTGTTCAAAATCAATCCGGAAAAAGCGACAAGCTATTCTTTGTTTGTGGTAGGTATCACTGCAATGGCAGGTGCCTATCGCCATTACAGGTTAGGAAATCTTAACCTAAAAGCTGCGTTACCATTCGCGATTCCTTCGCTGTGTTCGCTGTTGTTGGTTCGTAAATTTATACTCCCGGTCATACCCGAAACACTTTTTCGGATCGGGCAAGTGGTCATTACCAAAAATCTTTTGATCATGGTAATTTTTGCTGTTCTGATGATTGCCGCTTCCGTCTCAATGATCAGAAAAACACCAACCGAAATGGGAATCACCCGCCCGTCCAGCCCTTTTCGTTTGTCTGTACTTGGGTTTTCAGTAGGAATCGTAACTGGTTTTCTTGGGGCCGGCGGCGGATTCCTGATTATTCCCGCGTTGCTTTTCTTCGCAAAACTTCCCATGAAGCAGGCTGTCGGTACGTCGCTGCTGATCATCTCCATTAATTCGCTGATCGGCTTTGGCGGGGATGTCGTCGCAGGTGTTGCTATAGAATACTCATTTTTGATACACATTGCCGGTATCGCGATAGCAGGCATGTTCATCGGCACGGCACTTTCCAAAAAAATAGACGGCGCAAAACTAAAACCTGCGTTTGGCTGGTTTGTACTCTTCATGGGTATTTATATCATCACCAATGAAATTTTCCTGAAATAGATATTTTATCAGGTTGATAGGTAAAGGGTTACGAGGAATGCAGGCAGTAGACCCATGAACTTAATGCACCACATTATCCTGTAAAACGAAAAGTTATCCTGATAGCATCTCACGTTATCCGGATTCGCTGATTAGGATACGGCAGTAGTAGATTGTCAGGATTTGCTCGATTACAACAAACGTTGGAGCGCGGTGACATCAATACATCAAACATTCACTATATTTTTTTGACAATGATATTATAAAGGTTATTTTTGGGTTTCAATCTGACCAAAATGAACTCAAAACTTATTATCGTATTATTACTGCTTGCCCCGTTCTCTACAATGGCACAGGAAAGAAGATATGTAGACAAACAAGGAGCCACAACAACTGCAGAGAGTGCGATATGGTATGAGACAGTGGCATTCAGCAGTGACTCTGTCCATAAGACCGTCAGGAGGTACAGCATGAATGATTGGGTAATGGGCGAAGATGTATTACTGGCAAGCACACTGGTGCGCGATGGAAAATGCCAGTGGTTTAATCCTGACGGAAGCGTTCAATGGTATCGAAATTATAAAAACGGTAAAGAAGAAGGCGACTCCAGGACGTTTTACGAAAGCGGAAAAATCAAACGCGAGGAGCTTTTCTCCAATGGCACGTTGGTTTCAGGAAAATGCTTTGATGAACAGGGTATTGAAGTGCCTTATTTTCCAATGGAAAGGCGTCCCGAATTTCCGGGAGGAATGCAGGAAGCGTACAAATATATAGGCAATAATTTTCGCGTTAAGGGCTCGGCGACAGGCAGTATACTTGTCACGTTCGTAGTGGAAAAAGATGGTTCCATAGTGGAAGTTGAAGTCAAGAAAGGACTTAATAAACGTATGGACCAGGAAGCCATTCGTGTCGTAGAGAGCATGCCAAAATGGATTCCCGGCCAACAGGACGGTAAACCGGTGCGATGTGTTTTTGCGCTCCCCATTAAAATCGCGAGATAGTCAATCAATAAAAAACCATACAGACCAATGAAAACCCTACACAAAACCACCCTGTTACTTTTATTTTCTATTGCCGCTTTCGGACAAAACCTGAAAGTAATGACCTATAACCTGCGTTTCGACAATGCTGCCGATGGTGAAAATCGCTGGGATTTGCGGAAAGATTTCCTATGCAGGCAAATACAATTTTACAGCCCCGATTTCTTTGGTACACAGGAAGGCAGGCAGCATCAGCTAAAGTACATTGACAGCACAATGATACACTACAGTTATATTGGGATCGGGCGTGACAGCTCCCCTACCGGTGGCGAATACAGTGCAATATTTTACAATACCAATAAATTCAAGGTGCTCAAGCAATCCACATTCTGGCTGTCAGAAACGCCGGATCAGGTTTCGAAGGGCTGGGATGCTGCATTTGAAAGAATCTGTACTTACGGACTTTTTGAAAATATTAAAACCAAGCAGCGCTTTTATGTATTCAACACCCATTTTGATCATATGGGAGAGACTGCCCGCACAAACAGTGCCAAAATGATCATTGGTAAAATCAACGCCATCAATACGGAAAATGTACCGGTAATCCTGACAGGGGATTTTAACAGTGAAATCAAGAGCACTGCCTATAAATTCCTGTCGTCATGGATGAATGATTCGAAAGTGATCAGTGAAGAACTGCCTTTTGGGCCATCAGGTACTTTTAACAATTTCGAGTTCAACAAACCGGTGACGTTACTGATTGATTATATTTTTACCAGTAAGGACAATATTGCTGTAACCAAATACGGTGTACTGAGTGATTCCAAGGACTGTAAATATCCCTCAGACCATCTACCGGTTTATGTAGAGCTTTTTCTGAAGAAGTAATGAACACTTTTATAGCCCTGCTGCGCGGGATCAATGTGAGCGGCCAAAAGCTGATCAGGATGGAGGTATTGCGCAAAGTGCTTGAAGAACTTGCATTTTCGAATATACAAACCTACATCCAAAGCGGAAATGTCGTTTTCCAAAGCGACGGGAAAGATGTTTTGAAGCTCGAGCGGGAAATATCTGAATCGATTCTCAAACATTTCGGATTTGAGGTAACCGTAATTGTCGTGACCTTAAAGGAGCTAGGGTTTGTGGTGGCAAACAATCCTTTTGCCACGGCTATGATGCCCGATGCCACCCAGCCTTACGTAGCCTTCCTTTCCGAAGTACCTGCAGCAAACAACATGGAGTTACTGGCGTCCATCGATTTTGGTGCGGATCAATTTATTCCGGTTGACCGTTACCTATACCTTAGATATGAACACGGCGCCGGTAGTACTAAACTTACCAACGCGGTTATTGAAAACAAACTTAAGGTTCGCGCTACTTCAAGGAATTGGAAGACGGTCAATAAACTGATTGAAATGGCAAAAACGTCAGGAAGTAAGTAGCGATCGAACGCTGTTTTGTGTTCGTTCGTAAAGCGCTGTCAATTTTGCAACTTTCTGATTATCTTAAAATTTCCTTCCAATATTTTGGTAAAATGCCATTAAAAGGCTTTATTTGATTTTATTAAAAAAATACAAGCCGATGAAAACCTTCAGCATTTATGAAATCAATGACATTTTAAAAGGTGAACTGATTGGAAATACTTCCCGACAGATTACGGCCCCTGAGCAGCTCGAAGCAGCCTGTGAATCTGAGATTTCATTTATCGGCAATAAGAAATATGAAAAACTCTGGCGGGATTCCAAAGCCTGTGCTGCCGTCGTGAATCAGGATATTTCAATTGAACCCGGAGAAAATAAGGCATTTATCAAGGTAAAGAACGCTGATTTGGCCATGTCTCAGGTACTTGAACTCTTTGCTCCACCGATGCCCGAATTCGATTATGATATCGACCCATCGGCGGTCATACACGCTTCTGCCAAAATAGGAGAAGGCAGTCGCATTGGCGCAGGATGTTATATTGGTAAAAACGTCACTATTGGGGAAAATACTAC
>CALRKC020000287.1:0-4282 GCA_943367895.1 Erythrobacter sanguineus
AGGAGTAAACAGGGAGACCATTATTTATCCGTACCTGCAAGGTGCGCTTGGATTGTGGCAGGGAACGGAAGTTATTGCGAAATTTTCCCCTGAAATCAAGCTGAAACACGTGAATTATCAGGTGTATGGAGTAGGTCTGAAGCACAACCTGAGCCAGTATTTTAAAAAGCTGGAAGCGAAGAAAATTAGTATTGCCGCTTTGGCGGTCTATTCAAAGGAAGATATAACCGTAGAATTTCTTGATGTTCAGACTGGTTATGGTAACCTTGGTTTTACCTCGCTGAACAGTTTGATTGACACCTGGCAATTCCAGTTAAGCGCTGCAAAAGAGTATAAGAAGCTCGAGCTTTCCGCGGGATTTATAATGAATACCAGCGACTTTGAATATGAAATACAGGGAAAAAAGGGCGCCATAGAGGAAATCATACCTTTACATGATATTGTCAATGACAGGCTGAAGGAAATTTACAAAACAAAGTCGAATTATATAGGTGAACTTTCAGCCCGCTATCAATTTAGCCGTTTTTATCTGCAAACCTCGATTGCATTTGGTAAATTTGTCAACTCAAATATTTCTTTTCAATATAAATTTAAATAACAAATACAACTAATATGAAAGTGACGATTGTTGGCGCCGGAAATGTAGGCGCATCGTGTGCAGATGCAATTTCTTACCGCGGTATCGCTTCTGAAGTAGTCTTGCTTGACATTAAGGAAGGTTTTGCTGAAGGTAAGGCTATGGATATTATGCAATGCGCAACCAATACGGGTTTTAATACACAATTGAGCGGTGTTACCAACGACTATTCAAAAACAGCCGACAGTGATGTGGTTGTGATCACGTCCGGAATTCCAAGAAAGCCGGGGATGACGCGTGAAGAATTGATCGGTATTAATGCCGGGATTGTTAAGTCGGTTGCCGAAAACGTATTGGCGCATTCGCCCAATGCTATTATTGTGGTTGTTTCAAACCCAATGGACACCATGACTTACCTGACCCTCAAAGCAACCGGCCTGCCAAAGAACAGAATTATCGGAATGGGTGGTGCATTGGATAGCTCACGTTTCAGGTATTATCTTTCAAAAGCATTGGATACGCCGGCGAATGATATTTCTGCAATGGTAATCGGTGGTCATGGGGATACAACAATGATTCCGTTGACAAGACTGGCATCGTACAATGGTATTCCGGTTTCGGAATTCCTTTCAAAAGAACAATTGGAGAAAGTTGCGGCCGATACGATGGTTGGAGGCGCGACATTAACAGGCTTGCTTGGTACATCTGCATGGTATGCCCCGGGAGCTTCAGTAGCGTATTTGGTAGACAGCATCCTGAACAACCAACGCAAGATGATTGCCTGTTCGGTGTTGCTTGAAGGAGAATACGGACAAAGCGATATCTGTATGGGAGTGCCTTGTATCATTGGTAAAAATGGAATTGAGGAAATTCTTTCCATCAACCTTAATGAAGAAGAAAAAGCATTGTTTGCAAAAAGCTCAGATGCAGTGAGGAATATGAATGCCGACCTAAAATCTGTCTTAGTATAAACTTTTTAATAGTTTGAAGAAGAAGGCTGCAATCTTGCAGTCTTTTTTTTGAGATTTATTGATAAAATTAATTGGTTAATCTTACGGTTAATTATATATTTGCTCGGTTTAAAAAATTGGGTAAAATAAACAATTTTATCTTTTTATTAAATCGATCTTAGAAATAGAATTATTTTAACAGATAACACCAAAATAAAAGAACAAAAATTAATTAATTTCAGTAATAATGCAGAATAGAGGACTCGTTAAATTTTTTGCAATCATATTTGCATTGGTAAGTATTTACCAACTTTCTTTCACATTTGTGGCAGACAGTGTTGAATCCAAGGCAAAAGAGTATGCTAAAGGTGATTCACAGAAAGAACTTAAATACCTGGATTCCATCGGGAAAGAAAAAGTTTTTTTATTTTTTACCTATGATGACGTAAAAGGTAAGAAAATCAACAAAGGCCTTGATTTGGAGGGTGGAATGAATATCCAGCTCCAGATTTCTGTAAAAGACATTTTGAAAGGATTGTCAAACCAATCCAAAAATCCTGTTTTTAATAAGTCTCTTGAAGATGCATCAAAAAACCAGGAAGGTAATCAAACCTATATTGATGCATTTTTTGAAGCATTTGAAGCGAACGCCAAGGGAACTATAAAACTGGCTTCGCCTGATATCTTCGCGAACCGTAATCTTGAAGGAGCTGACGGGATCAACTTCAATATGTCCGACAAAGAAGCCGCGAAAGTAATCCGCAAAAAAGTGGACGAGTCAGTTGAAAGTGCTTTTGATGTACTGAGGAAACGTATTGATCAATTTGGTGTTACACAGCCAAACATTCAGAAACTGGGAGAATCGGGAAGAATCCTGATAGAGCTTCCTGGTGCAAAAGATCAGGATCGTATCAAGAAGCTGGTTGCGGGTACTGCTCAACTTGAATTCTGGGAAACATTCAAATCAGAAGAAGTATTTGGTTACCTGAGCGCGGTTAACGAAGCATTGAAGAAAACAGAAGCAAACGCTGCTACTCCGACAGACACTACAAAAGCACAGGACAATGTGTCAAAAATGCTTGCACAAAGCAAAGATACGACGAAGGCAGACCAATCAAGAGGACCGTTATTTGACAAAATGACGCAAACGCCGTCACCTATGCTTGGCAGTTACCTGAAGAAAGATACAGCAGCAGTTAACGCATACCTGAGAAGGGCTGATATGAAAGCCTTATTGCCTGCAAATCTTCGGTTGGCTAAATTCTTATGGGGTAAGTCTGTAACTGAAATCGGAAAAGATAAGAAGGAAGTAGAAACTTTTTCTTTATATGCTATAAAAGGAAGCACAACCGGTCTGGCTCCGTTGAGCGGAGGTGTTATCGTTGATGCGCAGGATACTTTTGACCAATTCGGGCGTCCTGCCGTAAACATGCAAATGAATCCTCAGGGAGCGAGAATCTGGGAAACAATGACCGGAACTGCAGCTACGCAGGGAAGTAACATTGCCATCGTACTTGATGATATCGTATACTCTGCGCCAGGCGTCAGCAAAGGTCCTATCTCAGGCGGTAGGTCTGAAATCACGGGTAGCTTTGACGTTACGGAAACAAAAGATTTGGCTAACGTGTTAAGAGCAGGTAAGTTACCAGCGTCAGCAGATATCATACAGTCAGAAATCGTTGGGCCGTCATTAGGTCAGGAAGCGATTGACAACGGTATCAACTCTTCTATCGTAGGATTGTTATTGGTATCACTTTGGATGATCGTTTATTACGGTAAAGCGGGCTGGTATGCCAATATCGCCCTTGCGGTAAACCTATTGTTCCTTTTTGGAGTGATGGTGAGCTTCGGATTTGTATTGACCTTACCAGGTATCGCCGGTATCGTGTTAACAATGGGTACTGCCGTAGATGCCAATATCATTATCTATGAAAGGGCAAAGGAGGAACTCCGTTCCGGAAAGCCGCTCGACGAAGCCATTAAGGCGTCCTTCGGATGGAAAGGAGCCATGCGTTCCATTATTGATGCTAACGTAACCCACGTCCTTACGGGTATTGTACTGGTAGTTTTTGGAACTGGGCCTATTAAAGGTTTCGCGGTAACGCTATTGGTAGGTATTTTTACCTCGCTGTTTACCTCTATTTTTATTTCAAGGATTTTGCTTGACTGGAGTGTAGCAAGGGGTAATAAACTTTCTTTCGTAACGGGTATGTCTAAAAACTGGTTTACGAACTTCCATTTTGACTTCTTAGGGATTAAAAAATGGACTTACATTTTCTCAGCTTCTGTTGTAATTGTAAGTGTTATATCGTTGTCTACCAATGGTGTGAATTACGGCACGGATTTCCTTGGAGGAAGAACATTCCAGGTCCGTTTCCCAAATACAGTGGTAGCGGAAGAAGTGGCTGCTGAACTGAAAACGGTTTTTGGTAGTGCCGAAGCTAAAGTTTTTGGTAACCCACAGCAGTTGAAAATTACGACAAAATATAAGATTGAAGAACACGGTACTGAAGCAGATAAAGATGTAAACCGTAAATTATTTGAGGGATTGAAAAAGCACTATGGCGCAGACATGACCTATGAGAAATTTACGGATGCCTACGATGGCAAAACATTGGGTGTGGTACAATCATCTAAAGTGGGGCCTACGGTTGCCGCCGATATCAAAACCAATGCTTACTGGGCGGTTCTTGGTGCTATGGCGATTGTATTCCTTTACCTGATGATTTCGTTTAGGAAATGGCAGTACAGCTTG
>CALRKC020000288.1:0-4277 GCA_943367895.1 Erythrobacter sanguineus
ACCATTGAACTCATCGATACACACCATCCTGATGAAATTGCGATTGAAGCGCCTTTTTTCGGAAAAAACGTCCAATCGATGCTGAAACTCGGACGGGCACAGGGCGTTGCCATGGCAGCCGGTTTGTCCCGACAGATTCCGATTACGGAATATGAGCCCAAGAAAATAAAAATGGCCATCACCGGTAACGGAAACGCCACCAAAGAACAGGTTGCGAAAATGCTGCAACAGCTTTTAGGATTAAAGGAACTCCCTAAGAACCTTGATTCCACTGACGGCCTTGCCGCAGCGGTTTGCCATTTTTTCAATTCAGGGAAAGTTACAGGGGGTAAAAGTTACTCGGGCTGGGATGCTTTTGTGAAGCAGAATGAACAGAGAATCCTATAATAAAAGAAATCGCTTTAGCATACTTATTTTTTTTACTTTCGTTATAAAAGATTATGAGAAGAATATTTACCATATTAATATTTTTTGCCTTGTTGTCTGCAGGCTGCAGCAACGATGATGACACATCAAATAATAACGAAAACCCTGTGACCAACACCCCTTATTTTAAAATGAAAATAGGAGGGGTTGACCTGCCTTTTGAAGTAGACCGCCATTTTAATTTTTTCAATAGCGCTTATTTGAGAAGGGCCGGGGATATATTTACACTTTCTGGTCAGTATTCTTTGGTGGAGCGTGGTATTGGGAAGTTCGAAATAATGTTTGATAAGCTGGGTAATATTAAATCAGCAACACTTGGCGGGCAGGATCCATATTACGATATAAGTATATCTTATAATAACTATAAGTATTTTCCGGAGCATTACTTCGATCTCGATATTATCTCACTCGATGAGGCAACAGGAAAGATAAAGCTTTCATTTTCCGGAATATTTTATCTTGATAACAAAAACCAGGATTCAGAGCGGCTTGAAGCATCCGGAGAAGGCTTATTCCTATACGATTTGGGAGATGAGGAGTTGTATTCAGGACTTAAATATGGCGATTTTGAGATTTTCTGTTCGGCAAATATAGGTCAGATGCCTTGGAATGCCAATAACAGGGAGGCTATTACGAATGGGGCACCAGCCATATTTACAAACTACGACCCATATAAAATTGAGATGTTTTTTGCCCCGAACAATAATCCAACAGCTACGTATAATGTCACGCCCTCCGATACTGAAAATTACATCCGGTTTTCAAAGTTCAACACCGCGACCCTTCAATATGATGAATATAACGTCAACGGTCAGTTGGCATATCACTATAAGGAATGGCATGGGGCCACTGATTATACTTATTTTGGGACTTTCAACTTTACCGCAACAAACCAAAATAATCCTGCCGATATAATTCAGGTAACAGATGGGAAATACATCACCTATCTTATACATTGACAAGTGTAATTAAAAAAAGGATTATGATCAGATTTACGAAATATGTGTTCCTCCTGAGTATATTACTCAGTTTTGCGGCTTGTTCTTCAGATTCTTCAGACCCCATTGAAGAGGAGATACCTTTAGGCCCCACATTAATGCAATTATCAATTAACGGGGATGAAATACGCAACAATGCCCATCCCCAGGCCCCTTTCTTCAGGTCAGAGGATACATTCATATACAATACGGATACAGACGATCTTGGATTGTCCTTTTCGTTTGATAAATCCGGACGTTTGGGATTTGTGAGCTATAAGATGACGGTTGGGCCGGGAAGCCTCACACGAAAATTCAGCAACTTCAGGAATTATGCGTCTCATTATTTTACCTTTAATATTATTGCTGTCGATGAGGAGCATAGAAGGGTAAAGGGGAGCTTTTCAGGGTATCTTTATGCCAATCCTGAAAACCTGAACTCTGAATCAAAATTCATCAGCTGTAATTTTGAACTTGATTACAAAGACATTATTCCGGATGTATTTGGGACCAAAAATGAGGCAAAGATAGATGGGATCCAATGGAGCCGAATAAATAGATTTTATTCCAGATCCCTGGAGAACAGCAATTATGTCATTGAAAACACACTGGATGATGGCCCTTATAAGATTACAATAAATTATAACCCCCAAACCAATGGCATAAATACCGGGGTTTATAATTTCACTGCCGCAGATGTTACCAATAAAGTCGTTTTGTTTAGGTTCAACCGGGATACATCATCGTTTATACAATACAACTGTTCAGGGACATTAAGGGTGACCCGCCGGGAAAGAATAGATATGAACACTTTTATATTATCGGGAACCTATGATTTTACTGCGGTAAATGTCAATGATGCTGCAGAGGTCATTGATGTAACGGAAGGTATTTATAAGATCATTTACCGTGCTTTTTAATTTTTTTTCCGGACCAGTTTCAGAATAGCTTACTTTGGGGTAAATTTGATTTTATGAAAAAATTGCTTTTAATGCTTCTCACGGCAACATTTGCCTTCTCAGGCTGCTCAGGTGATGGTGATTCTTCAGGATCTGAGCCTAAACGGTACTTTAAAATGAATGTCTCGGGAACCGATTTGGACTTTGATATCAATAATTTCTCGACTATGAATGGTGCGGCAATCGGCAGGCTTGGGGATGATTTTATACTTTCCGGCCAATACGGCATAGGATATGGCGGGAATCATTTTTTCCTGAGATTTGACAAGCAGGGCAGGGTCGTGGACGCCAGTGTGGGGTCACAAAACGATGAATTCGGGTTGTATGTCAGTTACGAAAACTATCAATATTATCCGGATAATTATTTCAACCTGGAGATTATTTCTTTAGATGAAGCTGCACAAAGGATTAAAGTCAATTTTTCGGGAAAACTCTATCATGAATCTGATGATTTCAATTCAGAAGCAATTGAGATAAACGGGACGCTGGATATGGATTATGCTATCGATACCGAGTCGTTGCCGGGAATCGTATATGGGGATTTTGCGTTGCATTGTGATGCCAAGTTTAATGGAGTTCCCTGGAAAGCAACACATCAAAGCTACCCGGGTTCCATGATGTCAAGTAATTTTACAGCACCTGACCCATACAGGATCGATATTTATTTTGTGCCTAATAACAACATTTCAGCCTCATATGACGTAACGCCTTCCAGTACGGATAATTATATAAAATTCTGGAAATTCAACACCGCAACACTTGTTTATGACAGTTATGAAGTGACAGGAACACTTGAATACCATTATCGGGAATTTCATGGTGCTAATGAATATACCTATTTTGGCAATTTCAGCTTTACAGCCATTAATCCAAACAATCCTGCTGATGTAATCCAGGTTACTGATGGCGATTTCATTTCTTACCAAAAACACTAAAAGCTTTTTAGATAATGAAAAAAATCAACGTTCTCATAGTATCCCTCCTTTGTGTTTTAACAATCGGATGTTCTTCTGATGCTGAAGAGGCTGCGGTTGCTGCGGAAAGCTTCCATATGTTTGTTAACGGTGAAGATATTCAGTCTTTTTATCGTAACAGCGACCCTTTTACATACAAATCCGAAAGCGAGGTTGGCCTTGATGACAGGAACTTTTACCATCTTTCCCTTGACAAAAATGGGCGATTTGGAAATTTCAGGATCAAGTTAAGGGTTGGCCCCGGTGATTTAGATCGTACGTTTTATTCGCATACAGATTACAGTTCCAATTATTTTACATTTAACCTTATTTCAATCGACGAAAATACCCATAGAATTAAAGGGAGTTTTTCCGGCTATGTATATGCTGATCCTTTTGATCTCAATTCAGAATCCAAATATGTAAATGGGGATTTTGATCAGAATTATGAAAATATAGTGCCGGCAATCATCGGATTGGGAAATCATGCAAAAATCAACGGAAATGAGTGGAAAAGTACAAATCTATATAAGACAAAGATTACCCCTGACAACAATAATTACATTACCTACCATTATGTATATGATGATGCGTATAAAGTCATGTTGAAATTCAACCCTTCGACAATCGGGATAGGCACTCATGATTTTGCCCCGGATACTGATAATAACCTGATACAACTTGCAAAATTTGATACGATAACAGCATCCTATGTCAATTACAATTGTACAGGAACCTTGAACATTACACAAAAAGAATCACTTGGCCAGGAAAAATTCATTTTGTCCGGGACTTATACTTTTACGGCAGTAAATCCCCAGGATCCTTCAGATGTGATACAGGTAACAGACGGAGCGATAAAATTGTTTTATAAATTTTTTATAAACTAACAATCTTCATTGGCAGGAATCTACATCCACATCCCGTTCTGCAAACAAGCCTGCCACTACTGCGACTTCCAT
>CALRKC020000289.1:0-4274 GCA_943367895.1 Erythrobacter sanguineus
TGTGGCCACCTATATTCCGGACCGTGATGCGGAAGGTTACGGCATCTCTTACCAGGGCATCGATTATGCTGATGATAATGGGATTTCACTGATTATCGCGTTGGACTGCGGGATAAAATCTATTGACCATGTCGCTTACGCAAAAGAGCGGAATATTGACTTTATCATTTGTGACCACCACAGGCCGGGAGATACATTGCCTGATGCCGTTGCGGTTTTGGATCCGAAAAGAGCCGATTGTCATTATCCTTATGATGAGCTTTGTGGCTGTGGTGTCGGGTTTAAACTGATTCAGGCAATAGGCGCCGAACGCGGACAAACGATTGATGATTTGCTGCCTTACCTTGATTTGGTCGCAACGGCAATCGCAGCGGATATTGTACCCATTACGGGGGAGAACAGGATATTGGCACATTTCGGGCTGCAGGTAATCAATTCCTTTCCAAGAAATGGGATTAAGGCGTTGGTGTATTTGTCTAAAAAACAAAAACTTGATATTACGGACGTCGTTTTTATACTGGCGCCGAGAATCAATGCCGCGGGAAGGATACGCCACGGGAACCATGCGGTAGAACTGCTGACGGAAGCTGATTTTGAGCAGGCCATCGTCTATGCTTCAGAAATAGAGCAATATAACGCGGACCGCAGGGATCTGGACAAACAGATTACGAAAGAGGCGTTGGCGCAGATTGAACAAAACAATGAGCAGGAATGTTTTACCACGGTCGTCTTTAATAAGGACTGGCACAAAGGTGTGATTGGGATTGTCGCGTCCCGGCTGACAGAAACCTATTACCGTCCGACGGTTGTCTTTACGGAGTCAGGGGATAAATATGCGGCTTCTGCGAGATCTGTGAGTGGTTTTGACGTATATGACGCGCTTGACAAATGCTCTTCGCACCTTGAGCAATTTGGCGGTCATATGTATGCAGCGGGCATGACCCTTAAAAAAGAAAATTACACTGCTTTTAAGGATGCGTTTGAAGCATGTGTCCGCAACACCATTTTACCGGAATCACGTACTCCCGAAATCAGGATTGACGCTGAAATTGGCTTTTCGGAAATCACTCCGAAACTAACGCGGATATTGAAACAGTTTGAGCCGTTTGGACCCATGAACATGGCGCCTGTTTTCGTCAGCCGTAATGTTACTGATACCGGTTATGCCAAAAAACTCGGCAATGAGGGTGAGCATTTAAAGCTGTTTGTGAAACAGGGAAATTCGGAAGGATTTGGCGCGATAGGTTTTGGTTTGGGTAAAAAAGCCGAGGTCGTAATGAACAGGAAACCTTTTGATGTGGTTTTTTGTGTTGATGAAAATGAATGGAATGGGGAGGTAAGTGTGCAGTTAAAGATTAAGGATATTCAGTGACTATTCCTTGAATTCTTTTAATTCGAAATTCTCCCCGTCAAAAACCCCATATGTAAAATACCCAATCCAGTCACCAAGATTTACGTACTCTGAATTTTCCCCTACGGAAAGTTTCATCGGCAAATGCCTGTGCCCGAAAACAAAGTAATTATAGTGTTTGGTTTCCAATTTCCTTTTGGCGTAAAGGACGAGCCATTCGTTTTCCTCACCAAGGAATTTGACATCGGCATCGCCTGAAATCAATTTATTTTTAACGGAAAGATACTGGGCCAGTTTTACGCCCAGATCAGGATGCAGCCAACGGTAGAGCCATTTGGAAAACGGACTGGTAAAAACTTTCTTCATTCGTTTATAGCCCTTGTCGCCGGGGCCTTTTCCATCACCGTGTCCGATAAGGAATGTCTTTCCGGCAAAAGTATATTCCTGATTGTCGTGGTATACCGGGATGTTGAGTTCCTGCTGAAAATAATCCTGCATCCACAGATCATGATTGCCGACGAAAAAATAAACGGGGATGCCGCTGTCGCGTATTTCAGCCAGTTTACCCAAAACCCTTACAAAGCCCTTTGGGACTACAGTTTTATATTCAAACCAAAAATCAAAAAGGTCGCCAAGGAGGAAAATCGCATCGGCATCAGCCTTAATGGAGTCCAGCCATTTTACGAATTTTTGTTCCCTTGGAAAGCTGAGTTCTTTGGTTGGTGCCCCAAAATGCTGATCGGAAGCAAAGTAGATTTTCTTTCCCTGGGATAATGGCATGTTGATCAATTTGAATCCAAAGATAGGAATTGTTCCACAATCGGAATTTCAATCCTGTCAAAAATTATTATAGGCTTTGAAAATACGCGCAAACGTTAAATAAAATGCATAAAAGTGTTACATTTTGCGTCGTTATTGAGGATTTTGTTAAATAACCCCATTTTTCTTTTTTTCATATAAAATTCGTTAATTTTGAGTTAATACCTTCAACTAAATTAAATACCTAAATCCTTTTCATTTTATGAAAAAAATTATTTTATTATTCACCTTCCTGATGTGTTCCGCGCTTGGTTTCAGCCAGTTGGAAACTTTTGAAGGAGGAATCCCATCAACATGGGCCGTAATGAACGGCACCAATGGTGTCGGTGCCCTGCAGCCATGGATACTGAACACCACGCCGTTTCCGACTGTTCCCTCACCTTATCCCGCTCACAACGACACGACACCGCCAACACAGAACGCGGCTTATGTGAACAATGAGCAGATTGGAATGGGTAACACGGAAGAAGACTGGCTAATCATGAACCAGAGATTGGTACCGGTAAACGGACAATTGCAGTTTTGGACCAGGCTCACCAGGGTGGGTGACCAGGGCACAATATATGAAATCCGTGTTTCTACTAACGCCTCCCAAACAAATCAGGCGGCGTATACTGTACTGCAGACCTGGGGCGAGGATGAGATTATCGACCCAACACAAGCCCTGGAAAACTATCAACAGGTAAAAGTAGATTTCCCTGCTGCACTTCAGGGACAAAACGTATATATCGCTTTTGTAAGAAAATTTACGCAGCCTTTGGGCGCCAGGGATGGTGACCGTTGGTTGATCGACGATGTGAACATTATAGAAAAGTGTGCTGATCCAACAGCATTTGAAGTCATTTCCACATCAATCGCATCAACTAGCGTGGTATTAAGCTGGGCTAATACACAATTGTCAACAAATTTCGAAATTGCGGGTATTCCTGCTGCAGATACATTTAACAACGTTGGAACCCCAATAACGGTCGCGGCTACTAATCCCGCTAATTATACCTTCGGTGGTTTACAGCCAGGACTTACTTACAAATTCTATATCAGGAGGGTTTGCGGAACGGGTTCAGATATTTCTTACAGCAATTGGACCGGACCGGTTATTTGTACTTTGCTGCCGTTGGGTTCGGTATGTATTGATCCGCTTGTGATTCCGGCACTACCATATCAGGTAGTGAACGGTAACACAGCACCCTTTGGCGATGAGGTTGATACACCGCAGGGTGGTGGTTGTGGAGCAACTCCGGCCACCACCAATTACCTTCAGGGCAATGAGGTGTTTTACAGCTATACCGCGGATATCACAGGGCCAATCAGTGTAACGATGACTCCGCTGGGGGCATCTTCCACCAACTCTTCGATATTTGTATATGAGGGTTGCAATAATGTGGGTGTGAACTGTTTTGCAGGCGCAGCAAGTGCCAATACGACTGTGAGAACATTTCCCATGACAGTAACGGCAGGCCAAACTTATATTTTCGTAATTTCTTCCGGTGGCGCAACACAATCTGTGGCCTATAATCTTTTAATCCAGAGAGAAGATTGTACACCCAAACCGGCGAACCTAGGTGTCGCGGACATCACCTTGAACGGCGCAACGCTATCGTGGGATAATCCAAGTGGTTACAGCTCATGGCAGGTAGCGGTGCAGCCTTTGAACAGCGCTGTTCCGTCGGGTCCGGGAGAAGATATTGTTACTGGAAACGTACCTAATCCCCAATTGATCAAGACGGGTTTAAATCCTGCTACACAGTATCAGTTCTGGGTAAGGGTTGAATGTGTTGAAGGTTCGGGTATCTTTAGCGCATGGGCAGGACCATATCCTTTCAATACCCTGATTTGTGATCCGTCACAAACGTGTAATTATACATTCCGGATGAGCAACAGTACCAATGCTGCATGGGGAGCAACAAGAATGCAGGTAAGACAAAACGGAATTGTTGTAGCCACCATCGGATCTACTTTTGCTACAGGCGCAGGTCCAGTGGATGTTGTGGTGCCAATGTGTGACGGCGTTCCATTTGACTTATTCTGGAGCGTTGCAGGAAACAATCCACAACAAAGAATTGTTGCTGTAATTAACTCATTCGGTCAGACTATTTATACAAAG
>CALRKC020000290.1:0-4261 GCA_943367895.1 Erythrobacter sanguineus
GAAACCCGCATTGTGGAGAAGGAAGTTTATATTGGGTCTTCCGTGCCGGCAGAGATTGATTACGAAACGATTGAAAAACTTGGCATCAGCAAACGTGAGCTCGAAGTGCTCGAATTGATGGCGAACGGACTAAGCAATGAAGAGATAGCGGCGAAGTTATTCATCAGCCTGAATACGGTGAAGACCCATTCGGTCAATATTTTCCTTAAACTGGAGGTAAAAAGGCGCACACAGGCAGCAGAAAAAGCCAAACGACTGAATATCATCGCTTAAACGAAACAGTACTTTAGTATGAAAACAGTATTCATTGCGAAAATCACCCAAAAGTATGAACGTTAATCGCGATAACGCGGGTAGTTTTGCGGCATATTAACCATTAAAATCATTTACTATGTTAAGAAACAGTTTGGTATTCGGAATCATTTCAGGAGTCATCGTCAGCATTTTCATGGCCGTATCGATGGCCGTGATGTCCTCTTCAGGGACAGAAATGAATTGTGGCACTGGCAGTATGATCATTGGCTTCAGCGGCATGGCAGTGGCATTTTCATTTATATTTGTGGGTATTAAAAATTACAGGGACAAGAAGAATGGCGGCAGCATTTCGTTTGGAAAGGCATTCCTGCTCGGACTTTTCATCAGTATTATTGCTTCTACTTTATATGTGATTACCTGGGGCGTGGAATTCCATTATTTTATGCCTGAATTTATCGACAAATACTCGGCGATGCAGATAAAGCAGCTTCATGAAAGCGGCATCACCGGTGTCGAACTGGACAAAGCGATTAAAAGTGTCGAAAGTGACCGTTACAATTACAAGAACAGTGTATTCTTTTTTGTAAGTTACACCTACATGGAAATTCTCCCCATCGGCATCATCATTACCTTAATCAGTGCGCTGATCCTGAAGAGAAAAACGGCTGTCATCGCATAAATATACAGAACGTTAAAAATCGTGATGAAATCAATTTCAACGCATTCGGCTTTTGTTTGACAAAGGTGACAACTTTTGAACCTTGAAAACGGAATTCGTTATCTAATACAGCGCGTAAAAATACCGAAGCACCAGCTCATGAAACCACTAATCTCCGCTCCCACCGAACTTACTGCGGTTGCCTTCGTCCGGCAAATGCAGTCACTGTCCTCTCCCGAAGAACAGCAGAAGATTCAGCGTTATTTTAAATCCGACGAGGGCGCTCATGGCGAAGGCGATGTTTTTATCGGTGTGAAGATGGGCACATTATTTGAGCTGGCCAAAGCTTTTATCAATATGCCGTTGGCAGAAATCGAAAAGCTCCTCGAAAGCCCTATACATGAAGCCCGAGCCGGTGCAGTAAGTATTATGGACAAACAGTCGCGCGGGAAAAAGGTGACACAGGAACAGCTTGAAGGTATTTTTAATCTGTATATGCGGCGCCACGATCGGATTAACAACTGGGATTTGGTCGATTTGGGCGCACTGCATGCCATCGGGGCTTATCTTATTGACAAACCTAAAGACATATTATATAGGCTGGCCGTGTCCGACAATCTTTGGGAACGGCGTACCGCTATTGTCGCTACAGCACAATTTATACGTAAAGACATGCTCGATGATGTATTTGCCATCGCTGAAATCCTTGTACATGACGAGGAAGACTTGGTACACAAGGGTACAGGATGGATGCTGCGGTTTGCTGGTGATAAGGACCGGAAAAGGTTACTGGAATTCCTGGATAAATACGCTGCAACGATGCCACGTACTTTATTGCGGTATAGTATTGAGAAACTGGAGCCGGAGCTGCGGCAGTACTATATGGGATTGAAGTTCGGAAGTAAATAAGAACGGGAGATCGGAAACAATATCACCTCCGATCTCCCGAGCTTCCGATCTCCTGAACTATTTAAAAACTAACTGTACTAATAGGCACCAACGTAAAATTATCTCCGTAGGCATATTGCTCGATCTTATTAGGACCCACGGCAATCAGGTGTGAGTTCATGGGGATCACGTCAGTAAGATTGCCGGTATAGGTGTTTTCTAATGAAAGTGCGCTGCTATCGGAAGCGTTAAAAACCTTAAGCCCTTCACTTCCGCAGCATACATATAATGTATTCCCTTTAATGCCCAAACCATAAGGCTGGTTTAATAATGTTGTTGAAATTAATGTCGGATTGTTGATGTTCGAAATATCAATAACATTAATTTGATCCTCGATGGCCCCGCAGGTCGTTCCGCCCCTAACGGTAATATAGGCAAGGTCTTCATTTACAACGACAGGGTCACATGCCGTAGCATGCGAGAATCCTGATATAAACACAGGGTTGAATTCATCACTTGCATCGACGACAAACATTCCGGTCGTAGCGCCAACAAAAAGAAAATCCTTCCTTTTGAAAAGTGTTTCGAAAATGCCGCCCCCAAACCACTGGTCCATATAAACTTTCTTACTGAAGGCCGTTTGTTCAGGCACCGCAATATTGAAAACATTCAGCGAATAATTGTCGGTAGTGTACAAGGCATTGTCATTAATCTGGAATTTAGCGTACGAACCGCCGGTACCTACGCTGTTTGCGCCACCCGAACTGGCCTCTGCCATTGCATCTGTATAAAATTGCTCGAATCGTTCATTTGGGACCTCCCTCATTTCTTCCCTGTAGCCCACAATGATGTCTCCGTTCCCGGGCTGTACCGTATAATCATAATACACGGCGTTTTCAGGCAAAGCAGGAGCAAACTCTATGGCGTTCGGGACGGTGTGAACGACAGTAATATTATTGATATCCGATATATCGAAAACTACCAGATCAGTAAAATTGTCAGCGTATAGGTAGTTTCCTTTTACCGCAATATCGTGTACACCTTCAAGGTTGATGAACGACATATTTACAGGTGCCGATGGATTCTGATTATTGAAAATATGAACACCTTGTTCCTTTGCAATATAAAAGAGGTAATCTTCGGCAACGTAAATCTTTCCGTCGGAATTGGTTTGCCTTGCGGCAGAAACGGAGATGCCGCTGCGGATTTCAGCCAGGGATTTTACAACCGGGACTGCAAACAGTGCTTTTTCTGATGAATCGTCATCTGAAGAACAGGACGACAGGAACAGCATAAGGAATGCCGTAACTATTGGTAACATTTTTTTCATAGCGTTTTATTTTAATTAGGTTATAGCAAATATAATAAAGTACTGATTATTAGAAGAATTATTCACGCAGTTAATAGGCAACATTTAGCTTAAGGGTGAGCAATCTTCTTCCGAACTTTCTGTCTTTCCTGACTATCCGTTTTTCCAATAATCATTATATTAGCCAAAAACAAACCAACATGGATTTCTCAAAAAAAATGCTGCGCGACGGCGCTCTCGAAAATAAAGTTATTGTAGTCACCGGCGGTGGCAGCGGATTGGGCAAAGCCATGACGAAATATTTCCTCGAGCTGGGTGCGCGTGTCGCGATTACTTCACGTGATTTGCAGAAACTTGAAAAGACCGCTGCGGAATTGGAAAGTGAAACTGGTGGAAAGTGTTTGCCACTGCAATGCGATGTACGTGATTATACCCAGGTGGAGCACATGCTTGCTGCAGTAATTGCTGCTTTCGGGAAAGTGGATGTACTGCTGAATAACGCCGCAGGAAACTTCATCTCTCCGACGGAAAGGCTGTCTGCCAATGCATTCGATACGATAATTGACATTGTATTGAAAGGTTCTAAAAACTGCACACTGGCGTTTGGAAAACACTGGATTGACACCAGGAAAACAGACAATGTCATTTTAAATATTGTGACTACTTATGCGTGGACCGGTTCTGCGTATGTAGTCCCGAGTGCCACAGCAAAGGCCGGTGTATTGGCGATGACGCGAAGCCTTGCAGTGGAATGGGCGAAATACGGCATCCGTTCGAATGCGATAGCGCCCGGCCCCTTCCCTACCAAAGGTGCCTGGGACAGGTTATTGCCCGGCGATCTTGCAGAGCAATTCGACATGGCGAAAAAAGTACCGTTGCAACGTGTGGGCGACCATCAGGAACTGGCCAACCTTGCCGCTTACCTGGTATCTGATTTTTCTGCGTATGTTAACGGCGAAGTCATCACGATTGACGGTGGGGAATGGCTTAAAGGCGCGGGACAATTCAATTTGCTTGAAGCGATTCCTGATGAGATGTGGGATATGCTCGAGGCGATGATAAAGAGCAAAAAGTCACAGTAGGCATTTGCGATGGTCGATATCGTGAATTTACGACATTACCCTAGCCCGGATGGAAGCGGCATCCTTTTT
>CALRKC020000291.1:0-4258 GCA_943367895.1 Erythrobacter sanguineus
AGAAACCCATGTAGCACCGCGGAAACTGTCACCAATGACATTCTGTATCGCCATGTCGGCAGTAAACCGGGAGCCGTCATAAATGTTAGAGGTCTCGCGATACGGTGAATCGGTTCCCGAAACATCATGATGGTCGCGGCCTAAAACCACATATCCAATTTCCTTGTTCTTGATCGCTTCATTAAATGCCTGCGCGATTTTGATACGGCCTTCCGCGTCGGCATATAAAATTCTGGCCTGTGATCCTACGACAAGTTTATTCTGCTGTGCGCCCTTAATCCATTGGATGTTGTCCTGCATTTGCTGCTGTATTTCGGCCGGGGCTGTCTGTGCCATTTCTTCAAGAACCTTACAGGCAATATCGTCCGTTTTCTGTAAATCTTCGGGTTTACCCGAAGTACAAACCCAACGGAACGGCCCGAATCCGTAATCAAAACACATTGGGCCGAGTATGTCCTGTACATAACTCGGGTATTTAAAATCGATATGATTGAGCGCAAAAACATCAGCGCCGGCGCGCGAACTTTCCAGCAGGAAAGCATTGCCATAATCAAAGAAATAGGTACCCTTTTGTGTATGCTTATTTACTGCGGCAGCGTGTCGCCGCAATGAATCCTGTACTTTTTCCTTGAACGGTTCAGGATGCTCTGCCATCATTTTTTTGGCTTCCTCAAAATCCAGTCCTGCAGGATAATAGCCGCCGGCCCACGGATTATGAAGTGAAGTCTGGTCGCTTCCCAAATCAACAAATATGTTTTCCGCATCGAACTTTTCCCATACATCCACCACATTTCCAAGATAGGCGATGGATACAACTTCTTTTTTTACTTTAGCGGCGTTTACACGATTGACCAGTTCATTTAAATCGGCAATTACTTCATCTACCCAGCCTTGCGAATGTCTTGTTTCTACGGCTTTTGGGTTCACCTCCGCACAGACAGTAATGCAACCGGCAATATTTCCGGCTTTCGGCTGTGCGCCACTCATCCCTCCCAATCCGGAAGTGACGAATAATTTGCCGGCCAGGCTTTCGTTGTTTTTTGCAATTTTACGGCCTGCGTTCAGGACCGTGATCGTTGTTCCATGAACAATACCCTGCGGCCCGATATACATATAACTTCCCGCAGTCATCTGGCCGTATTGTGTCACGCCGAGCGCATTGAATTTTTCCCAATCGTCCGGTTTGGAGTAATTGGGTATCATCATACCGTTTGTGACAACCACTCTTGGCGCGTCACGGTGTGATGGGAACAGACCCATCGGGTGGCCGGAGTATATGGTGAGCGTTTGTTCCTCGGTCATTTCTGATAAATACTTCATTGTCAGAAGGTATTGTGCCCAGTTCTGGAAAACGGCACCGTTACCGCCATAAGTAATCAGTTCATGCGGATGCTGCGCTACGGCATAATCCAGATTATTTTGGATCATGAGCATAATGGCTTTCGCCTGTTCGCACTTGCCCGGATATTCGTCAATCGGGCGAGCGTACATCCTGTAATCGGGACGCAGGCGGTACATATAAATGCGGCCATAGGTATTCAATTCATCCAGAAATTCTTTTGCCAAAACCGCATGGTCTTTTGGGTCAAAATAACGCAAGGCATTCCTGATTGCAAGTTTTTTTTCGTCAGCCGAAAGAATTTCCTTTCGTTTGGGTGCGTGATTGATGTTGGTTTCGTATGGTTTTGGTTGTGGTAAAACAGCTGGTATTCCTTGTTTTATTTGGTCTTTGAAAGTCATGTTTTAATTAAAAGATTTAAAGATTGAAAAATTTAAACATTGCAGTTGCATTTTCTAATTATCTAATTGTCCAATTTTCTAATTGTATTCGTTTTTTTGTCAAACCCGTATGGGCAGTGCCGGCATCCGCTTCGGCAGCAATAACCGCGTTTTAGATGGTATTTTTCGGTAAAACATTTATAACCTTCGGGGGTGTAGTAGAAATCCTCACCCTCTATTGGTTTATTTTCGTTATTTTGCTCATCCATAAGGTACAAATTTAGGAATAAAGATTTTTTAAGTCTAAGGTTTGAGGCCTAAAGTTGATACCTGTGCCGATATCATGAGAAATGATTTGATTTTTGAAAATAATGACAAGGGGATATCGCTTTATATCAAGCGTGAGGATTTACTGCATCCGTTTGTTTCGGGGAACAAATTCAGAAAACTGAAATACAATCTCATTGCGGCAAAAGCCCAACATGAAAGCACTTTACTGACCTTCGGCGGTGCTTTTTCAAACCATATCGCGGCAGCAGCTTATGCCGGAAAGGAAGCAGGTCTGAAAACAATTGGTGTAATACGCGGCGAGGAATTGTCAGCTAAAATCAATGAGAATCCTACTTTGAAATTTGCAGTCTCTTGCGGGATGCAGTTGCATTTTGTGACAAGAGAAGAATATCGAGGGAAAGATGAACCCGCTTTTTTAGAAAGGCTTCATGGTCAGTTTGGAGATTTTTACCATTTGCCTGAAGGTGGAACTAACCATTTAGCTGTGAAAGGCTGTGAAGAAATACTGACACAGGCGGATACAATTTTCGATTTTATTTGCTGTGCGGTCGGCACGGGTGGGACCATTTCGGGAATCATCAACAGTGTACTTCCACATCAGAAAGTTTTGGGATTTCCGGCGTTGAAAGGCGATTTTTTAAAAGATGAAATTCGTATTTTTGCCATGAACAACCATTGGGATCTTATCACGGATTATCATTTCGGGGGATATGGTAAAGTAGACGAACGCCTGATTTTATTTATGAATGAGTTTTCAAAAAAGAAAGGCATCCTTCTTGATCCCGTATATACAGGAAAGATGGTTTTTGGCGTTATGGATATGATTCAAAACAATTTTTTTCCTGAAAACTCCAGAATCCTGCTGATACATACCGGCGGTTTACAGGGAATAGCGGGAATGAACATAAAGTTACAAGACAGCAAACTACCAATTATCAATACACATGTTTAAAAAAGCACTTCTTTTATTTGTGTTAGTCTGTTTTACAGCGTGTCATACGACACAAACAGTTGTGAGGACTACTAAAAAAGTACCGCCAAAAACGACCAGAACTGTGTCGCGAACACCAAAAAAGACTACCGCAACAAAACAGGTGGCAACTGCTCAGCCGCCTAAATCAACGCCGCAGCAGGCCAGACAACAGGGAGAGGAAGTGATAGTATCGACTTCCAAAACGGTTGTTTACACTGAAGTTGTAAACAACTATGTTAATGATTTCAAGGATATTGCGATGGGGAATATGAAAACCTATGGTATTCCCGCCAGTATCATACTCGCGCAGGGAATCCTTGAATCCGGTGCAGGCAAAGGAGATCTTGCTTTGCGGGCTAATAACCATTTTGGGATTAAATGCCACAGCGACTGGACGGGGGAGAGTGTAAGGCATGATGACGATTCTGATCAGGAGTGTTTTCGGAAATATAAGGATCCGTCTGAATCGTATCGGGACCATGCTTTGTTCCTGACGACGCGTTCAAGATATTCGGGCCTGTTCAAATTACCTAAAGGGGATTACGAAGCCTGGGCAAAAGGACTGCGCGCCGCGGGTTACGCGACTGATCCAAAGTATCCGGAAAAATTGATTGGGTATATTGAAAGATACAACCTGCACCAATACGATTCACAGGTTTTGGGAACAGCATATGTCCCTTTTGAAGGACAGCCCGTAGCCGTTTCCAATGCCGGTGCCGCAAATAGCTCATCGGGAACTTATGAAGTGCAGAAAGGGGATACCTTGTATTCGATTTCTAAAAAATTTAACCTTACAGTCGATCAGCTGAAACAGAAGAATAATTTGGCGGATACTGCCATTTCCATAGGACAGCGGCTGATTGTACAATAATTATAATTAAAAAAATACATGTTATACCAAAGAAGCAGCCAGCTTTTTGCTGAAGCTGAAAAAGTGATTCCGGGAGGCGTAAACTCGCCTGTACGCGCGTTCAGGGCAGTAGGAGGAACCCCGATATTTGTTAAAAGTGCGAAAGGAGCTTATCTATATGATGAAGACGGAAACCGATTGATTGATTACATCAATTCCTGGGGTCCGATGATTCTGGGACATGCTTATGATCCTGTGGTAAATGCCATTACTGAAAAAGCAAAACTGGGCACGTCATTCGGGATGCCGACGGAATTGGAAACGCAGATTGCCGCTCTGGCCATCAGTATGGTTCCGGGGATTGACAAAATACGTTTTGTGAATTCCGGGACAGAGGCCTGCATGAGTGCGGTACGTTTGGCAAG
>CALRKC020000292.1:0-4246 GCA_943367895.1 Erythrobacter sanguineus
CTGATCACAGACCACAACGTACAGGAAACACTTGCGATTACCGATAAAACCTATTTGATGTTCGAGGGCGGCATCTTAAAAGCCGGCGTTCCCGAAGAATTGGTTCAGGATGAGATTGTGCGTCGCGTATACCTTGGGCAGAATTTCGAGCTTCGGAAGAAGAAACTGGAATTTTAACATCATTGCATAGGCAAAAGCTAAAGGTGTTAGAAAAACAACTCGTTGGCGCCACCCTCAGCTTTTGGCTCCTGGCTTTTTACTTTTTCCGGCCAATCACTTTCCGATCCTGATAAAATCGAGCTGTAATCGGTTTCCGTTGAACACATTGACATCAACATTACCTTCGATACCAGCCGCCGAAGCGTTTTCGGTAAACTGCCAGAAAAGCCAGTCTTTCTTAATTTTTTCGTCAAAAAAACTGTAGTTCGCAATCCAGAACCGATACCCGCGGAATTCGCTTTTCAGGAATTCGTTGTAATATTTCTCGCCGGAATAAATGATTGGTTTTACACCATAATAATCTTCCACTTTCAACAGCCATCTTTTGAGCCCAACCTTAAGGCTGTCTATCGATTGTCCCTTTGGCAGTTTCTCGATATCCAAAACCGGCGGCAAATCACCGCGCCTTAACTGCACGGTCTTGATAAAAAGCTTTGCCTGTTCGAGGGAATTTTCATCTGGACGGTAATAATGATAAGCTCCACGGATGAAATTACGTTTTTTGGCGGCTTTCCAGTTTACTGCAAACGAATTGTCGGCGCGGTCGTCGCCTGCAGTCGCCCTTATCAAAACAAACCCAACCGGAAAAGTATTTTCAATCCTGCCCACCTGATCCCAATTAATGTCGCCCTGGTATTCAGAAACATCAATACCGAGTAACTTATCGCTGTAACGGCTCATTATTTCCACATTCCGAATCATCGAGACACGTCGTGCTTCCTTTTCCTTTTTTGTATCGTGGCGTGATTTGAAACTGAAATAATAGGCCAGTCCTTCGCGGTAGTGGAATGCAACGGCGGTTAGCAGAACTAAAATCAGGAGCACCCATAGCCAGGGTTTCCAATTGGGGGATTTCTTTTTACGGGAAGTCCTGCTTCGGGAATAGGTTTTTCTCATTATCGAAAAAACTACACTTTCCTGAGTTTATTATTTAATATCGAAAGAAAAATGTACGTCAGGATAATCATCGGAATGCCGGCGTATTGACAGAAAACGAGCAGCAAAAGTGAGAGTAACAGGAACGAAATCTGAAGCAGGTTGTCCTTAATATTTAATTTTTTGAACTTCAGTGAGAAAAGCGGGATCGATGCGTTCATGATAAACGCGCTGAAAAGCGTAATGGCTAAAAGCACCCACTTCTCTGAAAGGATTTCCATCAAAATCAAATCTGTTGAATCCAAAAACCGCAACACACAAAGGCTGATGATAAAAAGGGCATTGCCGGGTGTAGGCATGCCAATAAAAGAATCTGTCTGACGGGTGTCAATATTGAAATTGGCGAGCCTGTAACAGGAGCCCAATGTGATTAAAAATCCCAAATAGGGAAATAGCGCGTCATCAGGCATTCCCGAAGCGGAACGCATCATGCAAAACATCGCAACGCCGGGCACGACGCCACTGGTAACCATATCTGCGAGCGAATCCAACTGCAGTCCGAGCGGACTTGAAACCTTAAACAGCCGGGCGAAAAAACCATCAAAAAAGTCGAGGAAAATGCCCAGGCAGACAAACAAAAAAGCCATTTCGAAATGTCTCGGATTCGACGCGGTATCCTGAAATGCAAAAACAACAGCGATACATCCGCAAAAAAGATTCGCTAAAGTAATGGCGTTCGGGACGTGGGATTTAATGCTCATCTTTGAAAATTTGAAAACAAATTTAGCACAATAAGTTTAAGGCTGGTGCGTTTTTGATTAGAGTTTTAGCCGATGTTTTGTCTTTGCCTGATATTTAGGCAGGTTCCGAAGAAAGCTCCGTAAAAAATTTATATTTTTGACAAAAAAATTGCAGGCGTTGCTTGTTAAAAAAAATGCTTTGAAAAAATTCCTTATCGCCTTTTTACTACTGACATTTTCTTTCGCCAACGCGCAGGCTGTCAGGAAGTATTCCAACGAATTTATGAATATCGGCGTTGATGCTGCGGCTTTAGGTATGTCTAACGCGGTCGTAGCCCATACAGGTGATGTGAACTCAGGCTATTGGAATCCTGCTGGGTTGATTGGTTTGGAAGAACAGCAGGCTTCGTTAATGCACGCCAGTTATTTTGCAAACATCGCCCAATACGACTACGCCGCCTACGCCAAGCCTATTGACGACCGCAGTGCATGGGGGATTTCACTGATCCGTTTTGGCGTCGATGACATCCTGGACACGACGGAACTGATTGATGCAGATGGCAATATCGATTACAATCGCATCAGCCTTTTTTCTACGGCAGATTACGGATTGACATTGTCGTATGCCAGAAAGCTAAAGGTTCCGGGATTCCAATATGGTGTCAATGCCAAAGTCATCCGCCGTATCATTGGAAAATTTGCAAGCTCATGGGGATTTGGATTTGATGTCGGGCTGCAATTTGAGCGCAACGACTGGAAATTCGGTTTAATGGTGCGCGATATCACCACGACTTATAACGTTTGGGCGATTGACGAAGAGGAATTTGAAAAAATTTCCGGCGCCATTCCCGGTCAGAACCAGGAACTGCCTGAGAGTTCAGAGATTACTTTGCCAAAGGCACAATTGGGGATGTCTAAAAAATTTGAATTCCACAATGAAACCAGTTTATTGGCTTCCGCAAACATGAATATGCGTTTCGAGCAAACGAACGATATCATATCAACACAGGGACTTAGCATTGATCCGGCGCTTGGTTTCGAATATGGCTATACCGATTTGGTTTTCTTAAGGGCTGGAGTTGGGAATTTCCAGAATATTGAACAGATTGACGGCACAAAGAAAGTCGGATTCCAACCTAACATCGGTTTGGGCTTCAAATACAGAGGCATACAGGTAGACTATGCATTGACAGATTTGGGCGACCAGAGTGCCGCGCTATACTCGAACGTATTTTCGTTAAAAGTGGATTTGGGTATCTTCAGGAGGTAAAAATAAATCAGATGCTTCGAAAAAACATTACCCTTTATTTTTTCTTTTTCTTTCTTCCGATGCTGTGTTTTTCGCAGGGCGGCTTGTCTGAAAATGCGAAAATCAGTGTACTGACCTGCGACACCGGAAATGAATTATATTCTCTGTTTGGGCACACGGCGATTCGGGTTGACGATCCGGTAAATAACGTTGATGTCGTTTTCAATTATGGCGCTTTCGATTTCAGGACGCCTAATTTCTACCTGAAGTTCACCAAAGGAGACCTTCAGTATTTCATCACTACCAGCACATTTTACGATTTCTGCGAACAGTATGTTTATGAAAAACGCGGCGTTTATGAACAACAACTAAACCTTACGCAGTCACAAAAACAGCAGATTTTTGATGAATTGGTCGCCTCACTATCTTCCGCTGATAAATATTACACCTATAAATTTATTGACAGAAACTGCACAACCAAAGTGGCAGATCGGATCAATAATGTCATTGAAGGAAGTTTGTCCCTGAACGTCAAGGGTTCAAAAGAAAGCAATCGAAGGATTCTTTACGGGTATCTTGAAAACCGGTTCTATGAAAATCTTGGTATCAATATTATGTTTGGCATCAATACTGACAAAGATTTTTATAAGATTTACCTGCCGCTGCAATTCATGGAGAGTATCAGCAAGACTAACAACGGAGCGAAACCGCTGACTGACGGCATAAAAACGATCAACAAACCGACAGCTTCCGAAAATCAATTTTCATTCTGGAACAGCATCTGGAGTCTTATCATTGTGCTACTCCTGATTGTTTTTGTAAACCGAAGGGTTATCACACTAACGTTTTTTACCGTACAGGCATTGCTTGGGATTTTCATGATATGGGCGAGCATTTATTCATTACACCACGAATTGGCGTGGAATTACAATGTTCTCCTGCTGAATCCGATTTTGCTGCTATTGGTGGTTTTTACATTGGGCAGAAAAACAGCGTATGCCATAAAAACGATTTATGTTTGCCTTGCCATGCTTGGGATGTACTTGCTGTTTCTCTTAAACAAAGTACAATTAGGGATGTTTTTACCAATAATTGCTGCCAACGCCATATTGCTCGCCAGGCTGCTGCAACAGCAAAAAAAATCACTGCCCCCGGTAAAATA
>CALRKC020000293.1:0-4243 GCA_943367895.1 Erythrobacter sanguineus
ATGAAACAGAAGTTAATATTATTCCTATCCATTATTTTTTATGCAATTGGATTTGCGCAGTGTCCTGTTATTACTGTGCAGCCCCAGCCATACAGCACTATTTGCGATAACGAGACTTTTGTAGTTTCAATAGCTGCTTCAGGGAGCAATTTATCTTATGAATGGTATCATAACGGTGGGCTGGTTCCCGGGCAGACCAGCGCCGTCTGTTCGGTTCTGGGTGTAAGTGAGGCCGACGCCGGAGCCTATCGTTGCCTCGTTACTAAAAACGGGTGCGCTTCCGTGTGGTCGTATGAGGCGACGCTGTCGGTTGCACAGCCCCCTCATATCATTGTTCAGCCGCAACCTACGATAGCTGCTGAGGCAGGGCAGGTGATTACTATTTCATTGCAGGCTACAGGTAGCGACCTCCATTATCAATGGCTGCATAATGAAGAGGATATTCCCGGGGCCAATCTTCCTACTTTGTCAATTTCTCCGGTAACTGTTGATGATGCCGGAAGTTATGTATGTATTGTAATCAATACCAGCTGCCCATCAGTGTTTTCTTCGGTTTCCAATCTGGAGATAACAAATCTGGATACTGGACCAGGGTTTTTCAAATCATTTAAAATGTATCCGAATCCGGCAACTGATGAGGTTTATTTTCACTTCGGGACCTTAGTCGATAAACATATTATGGTAAGCCTCATTGATGTCTATGGGAAGAAAATAAGTGAAGTTGTTTGTATGGCGGAAGAAGGTGCTTTAGATGTTTCCAACGTGGCATCAGGGGTTTATTTCGTGAGGCTGATTTCAGGGGACAGAACTGAAATAAGAAAACTGATCGTCAGATAATGCAGATGCCCTAGCCCCGATAGCAGCGAAAATCCTTTTTATTTTTTCTTTAAAAATAAAAAGATTGCAGCGGATAGCGGGATTAGCTCCTGAAAATCAGTAAGCGGTTTTCAGTCCCGGCAGCCAGTGAACTACATGATTGTGAAAACCCGGAGCGGCAAAACTGCGACTAATAAAAAAACCGCCAATCTTGCGAAGGGCGGTTGTTTTTTAGTCGCGTATTTCTTTTCCTGTATTGTCAAAGAAATGGTATTCGAGAAAAGTGTAAGCGTCACGCGGGATAATCTTAATCCATTTTTTGTGCTCAAAAAGCCATCTTGAACGCATCGATGGGAATCCTTTAGACAAATACGCAGCCACAAAAGGGTGGGTGTTTAAGACCACTTTCTTATGGGTTTTCAATATTCTGTCGAGATCCGAGGCAATCTTATCAATAATCAGGATTGGAGCTTCAATTTCCCCGGTTTCATTGTTGGGGTCTTCTTCCCTTGTCTTGATATTGACTTCCGGCCTCACCCGTTGTCTTGTAATCTGTACCAGTCCAAATTTACTTGGCGGCAGTATTTTGTGTTTGGCTTTATCATCGCTCATTTCTTCGCGTAAAAAGTCGAAGAGTATTTTGCGGTTTTCGGGATTCGACATGTCGATAAAATCGATGACGATGATGCCACCCATATCGCGCAGGCGCAATTGCCTTGCGATTTCGGCTGCTGCAATCATATTAACCTCCATGGCTGTGTCTTCCTGATTGGAGGCTTTGTTCGATCGGTTTCCGCTGTTAACGTCGATAACGTGAAGCGCTTCTGTGTGCTCAATAATGAGGTAGGCGCCTTTTGCCATCGACACGGTTTTGCCGAATGAAGTCTTGATCTGTCGCTCTATATTGTATTTTTCAAAAATAGGCGTGTCTCTCGACTGATAATGCTTTACAATTGTTTGTTTTGAAGGGGCAATTTCCTGCACATAATCCTTCGTTTGGTAAAACAACTCTTCATCATCTATGTGAATTCCACTGAAGGAATCGTTAAATACGTCTCTGAGGATGGAGGAAGCTTTGTTGAGTTCTCCCAATACTTTTGACGGATGATGAGCAGTTGGTAATTTTTTACACATTCCCGACCATCTGCCGAGCAATGTTTCTAAGTCTTTTTCCAGTTCCGCGACTTTCTGGCCTTCGGCGACGGTTCTCACAATGATACCGAAACCTTTTGGTTTGATGGATTGTACGAGTCGTTTAAGACGATCTTTTTCTTCTTTGGATTCGATTTTCTGTGATATCGAAACTCTGTCAGAAAAAGGAACGAGAACAATAAATCTACCGGCGAGGGACAGCTCGGAGCTGATCCTTGGCCCTTTGGTAGATATAGGTTCTTTGACGACCTGCACCAGGATGGACTGATTGGCGGTCAGCACTTCCGTGATGACACCGTCCTTGTTGATTTCTTTTTCGAACTGGAAGCCCTTTAATGTGAAATCCTTCAGTTTTCCTGTTGTGATTAATTTGATGAATTTGAGTTGGGAGGTTAGATTAGGGCCTAAATCATGATAATGTAAAAAGGCATCTTTTTCGAAGCCTACGTTTACAAAAGCAGCATTAAGTCCGGCGACAGGTTTGCGGATTTTCGCTAAGAAAATATCGCCTACCTGGAAGTCGCTTTTTTCTTCCTCTTTGTGCAATTCGATCAGTTTTCCATCTTTCAATAAGGCAAAATCCACGGCGTCAGAACTGGATCTGATGATCAATTCTTTATTCACCTTGTAAATTTTAATTTTTGGGTGCAGGTAACAGGGTGCAGGACGCAGGAAAAACCTGTGCCTGGAACCTTGAGCCTTTTGCCCAAATGATTGAACAAATGTTTTCGATGAGGTATTTATAACGCAAGCCGAAAAGTCTTTCTTTCTGACTCTTGTTTCTATTCTCTAAATCCCTCGATTTCAATGAACGTTTAAAAAGAAAAAAGTAGTTTAAAACTACTTTTTCTTTTTGTGGCGGTTAGCTCTCGCTCTTTTTTTTCTTTTGTGCGTAGCTACCTTATGTCTTTTTCTCTTTTTACCACTTGGCATAATGTGACTTTTTGGTGATTAATAAAATTATTTTGCTTCGTTGTTTGTTTTTACTCCTTCAACAAACACTTTAGCTGGTTTGAATGCCGGAATGTTGTGTGCAGGGATTTTAATTGTAGTGTTTTTGGAAATATTTCTTCCCGTTTTCTCAGCTCTTGTCTTGATGATAAAACTTCCGAAACCTCTCAGGTAAACATTATCTCCTGTTTCAAGTGAATTTTTTACCTCTTCCATGAATGTTTCGACAGTTGCCTGAACATCTCCTTTTTCAAGGCCTAATTTTTCTGAAATCTTCGCTACGATATCTGCTTTCGTCATTTTCTTTCTAATTTAGAATGTGTAATATTTTTTGAGGTTGCAAATATACGAATTTAAAAAACAATTAATCAACGATAAAAGATTAAAATTTAATTACATAAACTTTATTTTTGCTGACGAATTCTTAATTATGGTTTTTTCTAAGTTATTAATCCAATGGTATTTACAGCATAAACGCGATTTGCCGTGGAGAAATACGCAAAATCCTTACCACATCTGGCTCTCTGAAATCATGCTGCAGCAAACGCGCGTGGCGCAGGGAATGCCTTATTTTTTTGCTTTTACCGAAGCTTTTCCGACCATTTTTGACCTTGCCGATGCCTCTGAAGAGCAGGTGCTGAAACTCTGGCAGGGTCTTGGCTACTATTCCAGAGCACGAAACCTGCACAAAGCGGCAAAAACAATTGCTTACGAAATGAATGGTCATTTTCCTAAAAGTTATTCGGAGTTGCTGAAACTGAAAGGCGTCGGGGAGTATACTGCGGCCGCAATTGCTTCTTTTTCCTATGATGAGGCTGTGCCGGTTGTAGACGGGAATGTTTTCCGGGTGCTGGCGCGTTACCTTGATGTAGGGATTGATATCGCTTCCGCAGATGCCAAAAAGTCGTTCCGGAATCTCGCTTTTGAATTGATGCCGAAAGACCAGCCGGCGATTTTCAATCAGGCGATAATGGAGTTTGGTGCGCTGCAATGTGTTCCCAAAAACCCTGATTGCGGGATTTGTGTAATGCATGAAAGTTGTGCGGCCCTGCAGAAAGGAAAAGTCAGCCAGCTTCCCGTAAAATCGAAAAAGGCAAAAGTGAAGAACAGGTTTTTTAATTATCTGGTGGCGGAAGATGAGGCAGGGAACACCGTCATAATAAAGCGATCCGGGAAAGGGATCTGGCATGGGCTGTACGAATTTCCTGTAATCGAAACAGCAGTTGAAGAGGATATAGACATAATTTCATTGAAGCTGGCAGCTGAGAGCCCTTTCAGGAATAAAGTTGTTGCCATCGCGGAGATGAATAGCAAAACCATCGTC
>CALRKC020000294.1:0-4233 GCA_943367895.1 Erythrobacter sanguineus
ATTCACAGGAAAATAAAAAAACGGCAACACACAGTAGGCAAACTATCCTCTTTATCATAAATTATTTTTTATATTTTTTAAGCGAAATACAACGCAGCATGCTTAGAAAACGGTGCAAATATAGTCATTTAAGCTTTAAATTCGCGACATACATTCAATTTGATCAGCGGGCCTGATCCAAAGCAGCAAAATTAGAATTCATGCTCTTGAACTCAGGCACAATTAATTTCATCTTGGCTACAATTTTTTCATTTCCACAGTGATCATGGGCTATTGCTATCAAATCATTTATCTGCTCAAAAGTAAATTCAGATTCATCATTAACTTCCTGAGAAATCATGATTTTCTCGTGGTGCGTAGGCAGCGTTTTTGCTGAATCATTTAACAATTCCTCATACAGTTTTTCACCAGGCCGCAGTCCTACTATCTGAATCTTAATCTCCTTATCGGGTGTAAAACCGGCAAGGCGGATCATTTTGTTCGCAAGATCAATAATTTTAACCGGTTTGCCCATGTCAAAAATGTAAATCTCACCGCCCCTTCCCATGGCGCCGGCTTCCAAAACCAACTGGCACGCTTCAGGGATTGTCATAAAATAACGGATAATTTCCGGATGCGTAATCGTAACAGGACCTCCTTTGGCAATCTGTTCTGTAAAAAGCGGTACAACAGAACCATTGGAACCCAAGACATTTCCAAATCTGGTTGTAATGAATTTTGTCCGGCAATCCTTCGCATCTTCAATCAATCTGTAATGAAGTGACTGCACATATTTTTCGGCAATCCGTTTACTGGCACCCATTACATTACTTGGATTTACGGCCTTATCGGTAGAAACCATTACGAAGCTTTCCACATTGTACTCACAGGAAAGATCCGTAATATTTTTTGTCCCCATGACGTTCACAAAAATAGCCTGGGATGGATTTTCCTCCATCAATGGGACGTGCTTGTATGCGGCGGCGTGGTATACTACATCCGGCTTGTATTTAGAAAAAACCTGCTCCATTGACTGCCTGTATCTGATATCGCCGATAATGCTGGTCGTTTTGGCTTCAGGATAAAGTTTATTGATTTCAAGTGTCAGGTGATGCAGGGGTGTTTCCGCCTGATCAAGCATAATAACCCTCTTCGGATTAAAATTAATGACCTGCCTGGTAATTTCGCTACCAATGGAGCCGGCAGCACCCGTTATCAACACAGTCTTATTGTTGATCTGCGCGGAAATCGATTTGTTATCCAATACTATTGGTTTGCGTTCCAGTAAATCCTGGATCTGGAAATTTTTAACCTTTTGTGAGATTTCTTTTCTGTCTTCCCAATCGGAAATCAGGGGCACCGTATAAACCTTATAGTTATATTCAAGGCATTCATCTACCAAAGTCAGCTTTTCTTCCTTGGAAAGACTCTTATCAGCAATAATCAACGCTTCAGCTTCTATCGAACGCATGATTACTGGAATTCTTTTCGACAGGTTCAGGATGGGAAGATTCAGTATTCTTTTTGAAGAATTCTGATTTTGCTTATCCACGAAACCTACAATCCTGAAGCGAAGCGGCTTTTCTGATTTCAATGCATTGGCCACGGAAATGGCATTGGCATCCGAGCCATAAATCAAGGCACGGATAAGGTCATTGGACTGTCTTCCTGAAAAATAAATCTCAAAGGTTTGCTTGACAACAATTCGGTAGAGGAATAATCCGCAGAAAGAAAAAATAAAGTTAATGAACAATCCGGCATTCATAAAGAGCTTATGCCCATAAAACAAGAGACTGGCGTAATTTGTAATTACCAGAAAAAGCAACGTCAGGAATAATGCAATAAAAATCTTGACAGCATCAATAAATGAAGAATGCCTGATGATTCCGGAATACGTCCTGAACAACCAGAAAAAAAACAGGTTAAAAAGCAGGTAAGCCCCGACGATAAAAGGTATAAGGCCCTTATGAATAAAATTCTTATCCATCTCATCGAGCATCTTGAAGGTCATCAGCGCACAAAAAGTGACCACCAGCATATCCAGCGTCAGGATAATCCAGCGCGGGAGATAACTCATGTTCCTCACGTCTCCAATGCCCTTCAGCCTGTTAACAACAAGCGCGGCGAATGATACAAGATTTTTTTTCTTAATTGCTGCCAATGATTTATATCTTTTGTAAGTCAGAATTTACTTCGCAAAAGTAACCTAAAAAGTGCGTTTTACCATTAATATTTCAAATATGCTTCTTTTTCGCGTTTTAACCAAAAAAAACTTTGATTGCCTGTTCAAGCCTGTCTTTCTCATTCTGGGTCATATTCGATCCGGAAGGAAGGCACAAACCATCCTCAAATAGCTTCTCGCTTACATTTGTGCCATAGTATGGATACGTTGAGAAAATGGGTTGCAGGTGCATGGGTTTCCATAACGGGCGGCTTTCAATATTAAGACTTTCGAGATACAGTCTGAAATCTTCCCTTGTTTTTCCGTCTTTGGTTTCAGCCGGATCCATCACTATGGAACTCAGCCAGAAATTTGGAAAATAATCGTCATTCGGCACATCATACACCGTTACCCCCTCAACATCTGCAAATGCCTTTACATAAAAATCATGCATTTCCCTTCTGGCATTTACATGCTGTTCAAGCACCTCCATCTGTCCGCGACCGATTCCCGCGCAAATGTTGCTCATGCGGTAATTGTATCCAATTTCGCTATGTTGGTAATGTGGCGCATTATCACGTGACTGTGTCGAAAAAAATACGGCCCGGTCTTTTAACTCCTTTGTTTTCGTCACAATGGCACCTCCGCCTGAAGTTGTGATTATTTTGTTCCCGTTAAAAGACAGTATCCCGATATCGCCAAAAGTTCCGCATTTACGGCCTTTATAAGTGCTCCCCAAAGCCTCGGCGCTGTCTTCAATAATAGGGATTCCGTAACGATCTGCAATATCCCTGATTTTGTCAATCTGGTAGGGAACGCCATACAAATGAACGGGAATGATTGCTTTTGGTTTGTTTCCTTTTGAAATCCGATCCTGAATGGCTTCTTCAAGTGCTTTCGGACACATATTCCAGGTATCTTTTTCACTGTCTATAAACACCGGAGTCGCACCCTGATATAGTATTGGGTTCGCGGATGCTGAGAAAGTCATACTCTGGCAGATAACCTCATCCCCTGCCTTGACGCCCAATAAAATCAACCCCAGGTGTATTGCCGCCGTACCGGAGCTTAATGCACCCACGTAAACGTCCTCCTTAAGATATTTTTCAAGGTCCTGTTCCAAGCCCGAGACATTAGGTCCAAGCGGGGCTACCCAATTCGTATCAAATGCTTCCTGAACATAAGCCTGTTCTTTGCCGCCCATGTGCGGTGATGAAAGCCAAATCTTGTCGTTATTCATTTTATGTTTTATGTTGTGAAATTAGAAAAAGCGATTCTGTTATCAATAAGGCAAATGCCGTATTGTAAAAATTAAGCCCTAAATATAATCTTTTTGAAATAGGCCATCAGTACTGAAAAGTATTTTTTGAGGTTGAAATCTGTAACCAGTTCAATATCCATTTCGCATTTTACCGGAACCAAAGTTTCTTCATAGTAGCCTATCGGATCGGAAACCGCATCGAGCAATTCCTCCTCGTTGCTGAATTTTATCGCGGAAGGGCTTAAAAGTCCCGGTTTCCTGATGAGTATCTTTTGATAATAATGCTTAAACTTTTCTGCATAAAAAGGTACCTGTGGCCTCGATCCCACGATTGACATCTGCCCTGTGATGATATTAAAAAACTGTGGCAGTTCATCAATTTTATATTTTCTCAATACAACGCCGATCCTTGTAATACGTTCGTCGTGAAGTCCTCTTGTAAGTCCGAGTTCATCTTCCGTGGATTTTTTCATTGTACGGAGCTTGTAAATCCGGAATGGCCTGAAATCCTTACCAACGCGTTGTTGTGAAAAAAGGACGGGAAAACCCTGTGCCGAAATCATCACTATTGATAAAATTAACAACAGCGGCAATATGATGATTGCCGCAACAGTCGAAATCGCTATATCAAAAAAGCGTATCAATATTTTTAAGCTTTAAACAACCTGTAATACCACATTCCAAAATACTCGTGTAACGCCCTGTCACTCATCTGAATTTTAGACCAGGAGGGATTCCAGGTATAAACAGATTTATCCGGATCTTTTTTCACCATAAAGCTCGTAGGTACTGCAAGGGGGCGCAGGCCCGCTTTCCGGAAAGTTTCCATTGC
>CALRKC020000295.1:0-4226 GCA_943367895.1 Erythrobacter sanguineus
GAAAACGCACGAAGAACTGATCGCCTTCGGTTTTCGCATTTTGCCTCAGACGTAGTTTTTCTGATTTATCATGATGTCGGGAAGGCGTTGCTCCATCAAGGTAATAACTGATAATATCCCAATCGCTTGATTTTTTAAATTCATTTTTCGGCAACGTTCTTAACCATTCCTTGAACGCATCTACCAACGGTACAGCTCCTTTTATAAATCCTCTTTGTTTAGCGGAGTAAACCGATAACGTAGTCCCGTCTGCTAACTGCTGCACCTGAACCTCCTTAGCAAAAGCTGAATCGGGTTTGATGAACAGCCGATTTTCTTTTACAGGATCTGTAAGTGTGAGTTTAGGTGGTTTCACGTTTTCAAGTCCATTCCATTGGCGGTCGAATTGTTCTTGTCCGTAATTGCTGATGATTTCACTTTTCTCTTTTAAAAGCGAAGATTGACGTTCATATATATTTTCCGCATAATACAGAACGCTGGGTATGTAACCGCCATCATGGTAGCAAATAATCCCGTTTTTCATCCACCCATCCAGGAAACGGGATATTTCATTAATAGGAATCACAAATTTTGACCAACCGTTTTTCTTATTCAGAATTACTTTTTCATCATTGAACCCACCTGTCTTGCGTTTATACCATATCCAGGCTTTAATCTCATCTTCTGAAATACCTTTGTTGTATTGTTGTAAAATATCGTCAAAACAGAATGTTCCTTCAGGGCAGTCGCTCTCCGGTTCTTTTTCTCCGTTTAATTTTCTCAATGCTTTGTCTGCATTGGCTTTTTTAGTTTCGGTAATAACACGTTCAATGTTATTTTTTTTATCGGGATCATTCATAAGCTGCTGTAATGGTTCTTTGATTTCAGTTTCCAATGCTTCCGTTGGTTCTTCGGCAATTGTTACGGAAGGCACATCAATTCCCTGAATAATATTATCCAAGTTGCCTTTCACTTTGGTAACGGCTTTACCAAAGCGATCCGTAGTCTCATATTGTTCACCCAATATTTTTTCCGGGTGCTGTTTAAACCATTCGTCACCGGTAAGCAGATCAAGTGTATTTTTTTCCGGTGTGGAAATGTTTTCCAAACCTTTATCTGTCAATTTAAGCACTGATACATTGGGGAGTTGGTTAAGCTCCGAAAGAGAGTTAGCTGTAAGTGAGCTATCGAGTTTCAACAGGCGGTAAATTTTATCCTTAATTTCTTCGGGATGATTGAGATCACCTTCAGAGAAATAGTTATTGCTGCCTCCTGAATAGTCTTTCATGTGTTTGATGCTGCGATATAAAATTCCTGACATCATTCCATCCTTATTCATGGAAATATAAATTCCTTTGTCAGATGTAAACATTCCCATAAGGGTTAGGTCGCCACTTACTGCCGGACCACCAGGATTGAAGGTTATATCGTATTGTTTTAAACCAATAAATTCAGCAAGCTGTTTGAACGCTTTTTTACCAAGTGATTTGAAGTCTTGTTTGGCGGCTCCGTTCGCAATTTCATTAGATCCATTGTCTCCCATATATCCGTCAATACTGTCATGCCGCGAAAGGAAGGATGCAAATTTTTTAAGATTGTCTGTATTTGTTTTCATATCGTCCTCCGTTTTATGTTTTAAATCCTTTAGTCGCTTATTGGCTTCCTGGTATATTTGGCGAAATCCTTTGTAGCCAGTTGCCATGTTAAAGGATGTGTGATAATTCCTGTTCAATAATGGCAATGGCTGATCCCACGCTCATACCTTCTTCAGCGATATAGCGGATAATCATTTCTTCCAGTTTCGCTTTTCCTTTTTCCGTGCTTTGCATTTCGCATACTTTCGGCCACAGAAAACGGTTGCAATCTTTCAGCTCATTGTGGATGAGTTTTTTTAATTCTTCTATCTGGTTGTTGTCATTTGCCATTGAATGCACATTTAATTGATTAATGTCTGTTTTGCTTTTGTTGTATAGAACCCCTGTTCCCATTAGGTAATTTGAAATCATATTTTTTCTCCTGTTGTTATTTTTTTCTTAATGCAATTACATCTGTTTCTATGTCGGTCGTTTTAAAAATGCCGCTTCCCAATGTATAGCGGTCAAGCCCGTCACATTTGGAAGCTATTTTTTTAGCGATGTTCGTGTAGCTGGCTCCCCGCAAAAAATTAGACGGGACGATGAAAATCAATAAGCCCCCGCTTTTCAAAAGATCCAAACCCCGTAGGGTAAAGTAGTGTTCGTATTGGGCTGCACCTGTCCATTTCTTTTCGCCCATACCTGCATACTTTCCGGAGAACTCTCCGTATGGAGGATTCCCGATAATAAGGCTATAAGGCGCATGGTCGAAATCATCTTTCAGGTGAACATTCCCGGCAAAGAATAATGTCTCAAATGCTTTTTCGTAAATGTGTGCATTAGGATAAAGTATTTGCGCAATGCGGGCTGAATAATGGTTGGTTTCAAAGCCGAAAACAGTTGCGCCCTTTGGAGCGTATTTCAGAAAATTTCCTGTTCCAACAGACGGTTCCAAAATAGAACCTCCGTCATAGCCGAAATGATAGGCCATGTCCCACATTCTTTTCACCACATTTTCTGTGGTGTAGTATTCATACAATATGCCACGTCCTGATGCTCCCTGACTAATTAAACCACCGGAGCCGGTATATTGACGGATGAAATTTTTTTCTTCTTCATTAAAAAAGCTTTTTTCCTGATCTTTTTTATCAATAAAAGCCTCAATGGATTTGTTCAGCTCTAACTGTGATATCTTTTTGGGTTTCGCCTTTACCTTGCTTTCCTTTGTTTGTGTCGATGTTGTTTGATCAACCAAGGTTTCTTGCTTATCTATCAGTAGATCCATCAAAAAACCAAGAACCGTTTTTTCAGGTTGAGGGTTCCGAAAATCAATTCGATTTGATAAGTCAAAAAAGTACTCATAGATGACCTGTTTTTTCATTGGCAACTCACCATCCCTGATCGTGTGTCCGCTATCGGTCTTATAATCGTTTAACGAAGGGACATTAAATGCCTTTGATACCAGGTCGGCAATTTCAGTTTGCTTTTCCAGGGATTCATTTTTAACAGCTTCCAGTAATCGCTCTTGTAACGTGATCGCATGAAAGGCTGAGCCATCTATGATCAATTTAGTTTGATCATCATTTTCATCTTCTTCCGTCCAATAAGCAGTTTCCAAACTTTTGATAATGGTTGTTTCCTTTACCGGCAATGCTGTTAAACTTTTTTTTGCAGCCGGTAAAACTTCTAAACTCACATCATGTTGCAATGCAAATTCCTGAAGTGCAGTCATAGCTGCATTGAGGCTCTTTAGCTTGTTGTCTTCATTCCCCAGGATTGAATCTTTTGTTTTGATGTCGTACTTTAATCGCTCGTAGATCTCCTTTAAAGCAGATGCAAATGCGTCTTTGCGTGTAGCAAATACGTCTCCGTCTTCACTTGGTGCGTAACCGCCTCCATGTGAATCACCGAATTTTTTTGAACATGAGATGCCTTTTCGGTAATCGCCCTTTGATGTTTTTACCAGGCGAATTTCTGCTTCGTATTTAGCGGACTTTGGCATGGGAATAGGAATCACTTCGTAATTCTTCCCAGCAGTTTTCTCCGTGTACACACCGCTGTCATTCGTTAAAACATCTTTGGTTTCTTTTTTTATTTTTTCTTCACGGTGTTCCATGAAATCCTGAATAACGGTTTGGCTGTCTTCCAAATTCTCAATGGTGAGTTCTACATCTTTGACCAGGTGTTTGAACTCCAGTTTTGGTTTGCCCGTTTTAGGGTTGATGTAGCCTTTTTTTTCTTTGTTCTCTTTTTTGATTAAACCTGTAATAATTTCCAGTCCTCTTTCGGCATTGGCTATTGGGCGGCAATGCTCGGCAACCGCCCACCATTCATTTCCTTCTGCATTGTTATCAAACAAAATAGAATCAAGTGTTTCAACACTTTCATAACCAAGATGAATATTTACATAAGGATAATTTTCATCCGTAGGAAAACCAATTTCCTCAAACAATTGCTTTCCTCGCACCTCCCATTCTGCAAGTAATTTTATCCTGCCCACATCAATTCCGTATTCTGTCGGATGAGATAATTGTAATAGTTCAAATAATTCCAATGCCGAAGCTTTGGAAATGTTTTTTTCATTGATGTTGAGCAGGTGAGGGAAGTTGGTTTTAAGCACCGCTTTCATATCAAATAGCTGAAAGCTCTGTGATAAAAAAGGCTCTGTTGTTC